>JAGADS010000017.1 GCA_017613485.1 Treponema sp. | reverse complement strand
TGACGCAGAGATTGCAGAGACACAGCAGGAACTGGATACAGTACGTGGAGACGATACGGAGGTCTACGCACGCATTGTAGGCTACTACCGTTCAGTACGCAACTGGAACAAGGGAAAGCGTGATGAGTACAACCAGAGGCTTTCTTTTACAGTACCGGAAAACCTTGCAGAACCAGCAGGATTTGAGGCAGTAAAAAACCACGAGGAAAATGAATTCAATTCAGCTCCGTTATCAAAAGCGGCAGTCGAAAGCTATGAGCTCTTTACAAGGGCAACATGTCCGCACTGTCCGGCAGTGAAGCAGTACCTTGCAGACACAGCCATCTCAGGCACACATATAGACGTAGACACAGACCAGGGACTTGCAGATGCAGCGGCAAAGGGCGTACTTGCAACCCCGACAGTCATCTTCTATGACAGCACAGGAAACGAGATAGCACGTGCACACAACACGACCGAAATCGAGGCATTGCTTTGTACACATGCAGAGCCTGCCGCATCCATTGCATGAATAGATGCCTGATTTATTGAACAGCCCGGCTGGAACACTCATCAAAACATCTCTTGTTGATTATCCTGAACGTCTTGCAGCAGCAGTGTTCCTTAAAGGCTGTCCCATAAGATGTCCCTACTGCTACAATATTTCCCTAGGTGGTGACACTGAATGCAGTGTCGATTTTGCACGAGAAAATGAATTTGTAAGCCTATCCGATATTTTTAATCATCTTGAGAAAAGGAAAAATGTCCTTACCGGTCTTGCAATATCAGGTGGTGAGCCTCTTGAAAATCCGCGCCTTATTCCGCTTGTAAAAAAAGCACGTGAACTGGGATACAAAATCAAGCTTGACACAAACGGTCTGTTTCCACAAAAACTCAAGGCACTGTGCAGCGAGCCCACTACCCGCCCCGATTACATAGCCATGGACATAAAGACTTCCCCTGACCGCTACGGAATATTCTGCCCCGATAAAAAAAGAGAGTCTGAATTTGCAGCCGTGTATGAGAAAAACATACTTGAATCGGTCTCTATCATCGCAGGATTTTCACAGGAATGCAGGGAATTCAGGACAGTCCTTGTTCCGACACTTGTAGGAGAAAATGATATAGAGAATATCGCCGGAATAATTCCAAAGGACTCAAAGTGGTATTTTGCCCAATTCCAGAACCAGTCATGCCTTGATCCGGAATACTGCAGCATAGAGCCTTACTCATCTGAGCTGACTGAAAAACTGGTGGATCTTGCAAGAAAAACACATCCTCTTGCTCAACTACGGTAAAACGGGCAAAAAAAAACTCCTGCCTGGAAAACCAAACAGGAGCTATAGTGGCGAGTGGGATCGAACCACTGACATACGGAATATGAGTCCGTTGTTCTACCGACTGGACTACGCCACCACGAATGTAAGAAATATATCATAAACTGATTTTCATGTCAACACCGTCATTATCTTTTATTTCAGGTTTGTAAAATGCGGGAATCCTAATGATCTTCAGTTACCAATCAGTGAAATTGCGCTTATGGCGGATAAGCCTAAGATCGTTGATTTTTGAAAGAAACGGTGTTATCATAATGTCTAGATATTTATGCGTTTTTTTTATTGAACGAAAAAAACAAAATAAAAATCTTACGCAGGATATGGTGAAATTAGGTTATACGGACGCCCACACTGGGGCGCTCTTGTAGGAGTAAAAATGAAATATTTTTTTTATTTAATTTTAATTAGCTTTATTTTATTTATTGGTTGCAGCAAAAAACATATACAAAACAATGAAATGAATCAATCATCAGAACCTATAAATAATTTTTCCGAAACAGAAAATTTATCAGATGAAGCAACAAAAGAGATAGAGTCTGCGGACGAATCTTCTGTTTCAGAAATTGTTCCGTTACAAGCTGTTGAAAATATAGAACTTCCAGAAACAATAGAACTTTTTATGGAGAAGGAAACAGAACTTTTAAAAACTGATAATTTTACTATATCAATTCTTGTAAAAGAATTAAAACCTGGTAAAGATTCGGATTCTTACGGGTGTGAATTATATGTTATTGATTCACAGGTTGATAAAAGCTTTCTGGATAATTGTGAAATCGACCACATAGGACAAATTGATAATCCTATAGTCTGCTATAATGTTCTTGATAGAGAGAATCCTCTAGTTTGCGCTGACATAAACAATAATAAAATTACTGACTATCTTTTTATTTTAAATGGTTCTAATTCTGATGTACTGATTGGATTTGAAAAGAAAAATGAAAAATATGTTTTAATTTTAAATCATCCTGTTCAAACAGACGGCGGTCCAGAATGCGACATCGTTGCAGAAAATATCATCTTTAATTACGGTAAAAAATTTGATGAAATAATAATTGATACTATGCCATACAACGGGCGAAGTCATCTTTCTTTTGACAAGGACTCATACAGGTATACCCAAAAGACAGAATCTCCATATACACTGCAGCAGTATTTTCCAGACGAATCGCTTGAAGTAAAGCAAATTGGTATTCATGAAATCGCTAGTAATGACCAGCGAATCTATCTAAAAAATCAAGACAATTATTATAAAATTTGCTTCCTTGGTGATCCGGAAACTTTTGGATATGCATTTTCTGAAGGAAAGCTTGGAGTATATGATATAAATATTCAGGATGTAGATGATTCGTCATTTATCGTACAATTATCATTTTTACAGGATGAAAAAAAAGATCAGTTCTTTTATATTTTCAAAAATAATGATCAGTGGTACATAAAGAGAACATTAGAACAATACAATAATATAGCAGGAATATATCATGAATACGATGAATCTTTAGAAATTAAATCAGCAAAAAACGAAAATGGTAACCTGCTGATAAATTATGATGTTGTTGATCGTAATCATAATGTAATTGAAAGCAAGAGTACAGTTATTGAAGTAGATAATTTGGATTATTAAATAATCACATAACATGTAGTTGAACCGGATGTCGGGTCTATTTGCAGAGAAACTTCCAGCGAGCCCGCCTTTTTTATTATGCGATAGAAAACAATGCTTTTTCATTACTTTTGTATTATACTATTGTTTATGGGGTAAAATATGGTGAAGACAATGGTAATAATGGTATTGGACATCCGGAGCCACTGAAAGAAAACTTGAGCGGTTATTGGTCAAGAACAATTGACGAGAAAAACAGACTGGTTTATAAGATTGAAGATGAACTTATCAAAATAATACAATTCTTGAATTTATATCAATCAGATATCTTAAATTTAAAGAAAAATCGTTAGATTTTTCGAATCCGTGTGACAAAAAAATAGAGATGCAATGTTTTTGTGGGGTTTTTGTGTTTTTCCCCTTCCTTTCCCCTCAAAACTCAATCTTCCCCCTCTCATCTACGGTGACGGTGTAGGTTTTCGTTTTCTCCGCGGGCTTATCTTCCCAGGGGCGTTTGTATTCAAATGTGATTTTTGTCGTGCCCGGTTTCAGCGAGATGACCGTGTATGTGAACAGGCTTGGTGCTCCGGACATATTCCTTGAGCCAAGGTATTTTGTCTTCTGCTCAAGACAGACTATGGATTCATCCTCTATCGTGTAGACCCATGTGTATCCGGTTGTCGGGTTTCCCTCCATCTCTATCTTCTTTTTGCTGCTCTTGAATTGCGTGCTTGAACATGAGGCAAAGACAGTGCCCATCAAAATCAAAGCCATGCCAGAAACTATAAAACCAAGTCTTTTCATACATACCTCCTTATAAGGTGTCCTATCTTCAATATCCCAGTTTTCAATATCCAAGGTTCCGGTCAACAAGATAATGCAGAGGCTCACCGGAGACAAAATGATGCAAGTCCTCGATGAACATATCTACGTTCTTATCTCGTGTGTAGGAAAGTGTCATGTTTCCTGCTATATGTGGAGTTATCAAAAGATTTTTTGTATGCCAAAGGCGGCTATCTTTTGGAAGCGGCTCTGTCTGGAAAACGTCAAGTGCGGCACCTGCATAATGTCCTCGCTCAAGATTATCCGCAAGCGCATCCTCGTCGATTGCTGAACCCCGCCCCACATTTATGATGTAAGAGCCCTTGGGCATAAAAGCCATCCTGCCACGCGAAAGGATTCCCTTTGTCTCGGGTGTGGAAGGAAGGCTCATGGCAAGCAAATCTGTTTCTGGAATAACATAATCCAGTCTGCTTACTGGAAGAACCCTGTCATAAACGTTTTCTGAACTCTGTCCGCTCCGGCATATTCCGATAATCTGAGCCGGTTCAAAGGCCCTTACACGTTTTGCAAAGTTTGTTCCTATGTCACCTGTTCCCAGTACGGTTATCCTTGTGCCTTTAAGTGACCTCTGTGGTCGTGGAGAAAGCCATTTTCCCTCATGTGTCTCCAGAATGAATTCATCCAGACGGCGCATCATAATAAGTGCAACGGCAATCATGTGCTCTGCGATAGAGACACCGTATGCCCCCGCTGAATTTGTAAGAAGACAGTCCTCGTTGGCAAAATAGCCCGGCACCATAAGAGAGTCCACACCAGCCCACGGAACACAAAGCCACTTGAGGTTCATGCTTGTTTTTGCAATTGAAGGAGCGAAACCGTAGATGATGTCAGCGTCAAAGTCAGACTGCGGGATCTCGCTTTCGTTTTTATAGAACGAGACATCCGCACCCACAGATTCTGCGGCATCGGAAATGCGTTCAATATGTATTTCTTCAAGAGAATTATTGATGACAAGTATTTTCATGTATTAGTCTTTCTTTTCTTTCTGGATCTTAACCTGTGCAATCATATCGGCATTGATGATGCGGATAGTCTTTATGTCCTCGATTTTTATGAGGTTGTTCTCAACTTCGATCACTGTTCCGCTGTAGCCGGAAATTCCGCCCTCGCCGTAAAGCTCTACCTTTTTGCCGACGCATTCTGAAAGTAACTTTGATGTCATAAGAGATTCTCCTTTTTG
>JAGADS010000178.1 GCA_017613485.1 Treponema sp. | reverse complement strand
TATTCCAACTTTTGCAGTATCTGTAGATGTAAATAATATTTGCTGTGATAATATGAAGGTTTCAGAATAGATTTTTGATTCATCTTTCGTAGTACTATCATCGGCCGCATTTTTCAATATTGTTTCACTACACAAAATGTTGTATTTATTTTTACCGATTTTTAATGCATACCCTTCTGTACCAAAAATTTTGAAGTTTACTTCTTCCGGTTTTTCACTAGAAATTTCAGAAACAGTTCCTTCAATAATGTAATTCTCAGCCATTTCCTTTACCTCTATAAAATTATTTCCAGTAGTTTCCATTTTTCGCAACTCATTGCTTTTACCCCCTTGTTTTTATAGAGATGAAATTATGGTTTCAACTCTGTATATTAAGTACCCATATAAAAAAACAAATAAATGCAAGAAATCCCAAAACACCGCCTAGAAGGGCATAATTTCTAGGTTCTTCATCAGGCAGATCTCTATTGTCAGATGAAATGATATCATCGTTTTGAGAAAGACCATCTAAGCTGTTCGTGTTGTATTTATAGAAATTTGTATTGCAGTTACTACAGGTATCTGAACTTGGGTTTACTTGCTGATGACAGTTTGGACAATAGTAATTGTTGGGATTACCATTCTTAATAACAGCAAATGTTTTCAAATCTTTTTCGATAATGGTATATTCATTTTGCTCTGTATTATTGTTATCGTTTGTAGAACTAGAATTATTAGAAACAAGAAAACTTGTGTTGCAATTGTAACAAAGAGTAGCGTCTGGATCTGCGATTTTATGGCAGTTCGGACAGAGTAATTCAGAGGAATCTGTTGCATAAACAAAATGTTTCCCATTTCTAAATGCGTTTTTATAATCTATAAATTTTGTATTTTGATTGGAATTTTCAGATGAGTCGCTTATTTTATCATAGTTTTCTTTATTTTCCGTGCTTTCTTCATTTTCTTTGATTTTAGTACCGCAGTACATGCAAAAAATTGCATCATCGTCAAGAGCCGAACCACAATTGAAACAATATTTATTATTATTTCTTTCGGAGAGTTTTACACCACAAATCTTACAAAAGATAGCGTCTTCATCTGCTTGAATGCCACAATTCCTACAAAACATGATTATTTACACTCCATCGTTGGCTTTATTCTTTCCGTATTGTCTACAAAACATATTCAAGTTACCATATGTACAATGTTCATACAGCAAAAGTGATGTCGTTATATTCGATTATATCATTGTCATTGAATAATCGTCAATTGGCGCATTGAAACAGGCAAAAAAATACCTTCACTTCCTGTGCTCAGTAAAATTGCTGCCTGCTTTGGCTTTTCCCTTAGTGAATTCATTTCAATTGTAGAATCTAGGATATCATAAAAAAATCGATTTCGGGTCAACTGACTGGCGACTTTTTTAATTGTAAGATTACCGGATCAAGTCCGGTAATGACAAATCCTGCTTTTTGAATATCCCAATGACAAATCTAAGTTTTTGAACATCCCTGTGACAAGGCAGGCATAAAACTTCACACACCACCAACAAAAAAACCGCTCATCCTATCGGGACAAGCGGTCATGGTTTCATGTCATAATCTCGTGGAAAAGGGGCTTACACGTAGAGTGGGGCAACCTTGTCCAGGACTTTGTTGTACTCTTCATACGTCTGGTCAAGGCACGCTTACGCTCAAGGCCTTGACTCAGCCGTTTGTCGGGTTTTCAATAAATTGTAAACCCGACATAGGCCTTGTCGTGTCTACTCATACAATGGTTTTACAGCTTCAAGGACTTTGTTGTACTCTTCATAAGCCGTGTTATATGCCTTAACATTTTCTGGAATCGGGTCGGCGCTTTTTGATGTGTCGAGTGTGATGTGTTCGGCGCACAATTCTGCGATGTCGCACTTTCCGCTCATGCTCTTGAGGCACCACAAAGCCTGAACTGCACCACCAAGGGCGGCTGCCTCGTCCAATGCAGGAATACGGATTGGAAGGTTCATGATGTCGGCTGCAATCTGTCTCCAAAGAGGAGATTTTGAGCCACCACCGATCAGGCGTATTTCACGCGGCTTGAATCCCAGCTTGCGGAATGCATCAAGTCCACCACGCATGGCGAATACGGCTGATTCCAGGGATGCACGGGCAATGTTTGCACGGTTTGTATTGGCAGATGTAAGACCTGTGATACTTGCCCTGCCGTTTGGAAGATTAGGGGTTCTTTCTCCGTTGAAGAATGGAAGAACGATTACGCCCTCACTTCCGCATGGAGCCTTTGAAGCTTCTTTATCCAAATCCTTAACGTCAAGATCAAAAAGACCGCGGATGAATTCAGTTGCAACAGTACAGTTCATTGTACAGAGAAGTGGAAGCCATCCGCCTGTAGATGAACAGAATCCGCTGAGACCGTTCTCCGGATCATTAATCGGCTTGTCACTGTATCCGTAGAGTGTACCTGAGGTTCCCATGGACATTGTAAGGAATCCGTCTGCAACAGTACCGGTTCCGACAGCACCCATCATGTTGTCGCCGCCACCAGCGGAAACAGGAATACCTGCAGGAATTCCATAGGCAGCGGCAGCCTCTGCAGAAACCTTTCCGGCAGGAGCACTCGGTTCAATCAGCTTTGGAAGAAGTCCGAGCAGTTTCGGATCTATGATGTCGCAGATAGTCTTGGACCAGCAGCGTTTGGCAGAGTCAAAAAGTGCAGTACCTGAGGCATCTCCGTATTCCATTACATATTCGCCTGTAAGCTTCCAGTTCAGGTAATCGTGTGGAAGCATGACGTAATGAAGGGCAGCAAAAGCATCCGGCTTGTTGTTCTTGAGCCAGAGAATCTTTGGAGCCGTAAAGCCCGGGAGCATAAGGTTTCCAAGAAGCTCAACTACCTTTTTGTCCCCGCCTGCCTGTTTTGTTATGTAGGCGCACTGTTCGGTTGTGGCGGTATCACACCAGAGCTTGATGTTGTACAATGCCTTGCCGTCCTTGTCGAGCGGAACAAAACCGTGTTGCTGACCGGAAACACCGATAGCCTCGATGGTAGCCTTGTTCTGTGCCGAAAGTTTTCCAAAGCAGACCTCAAGTCCCTTGTCGAACCATTCAGTCTTCTGCTCGCGTGTACCGTCTGCTGCCGAAATCAATTCCATCGGACAGCTGGCCTTTTCGATTATCTCTTTTTTCTCGTAATCATAAATGACAACCTTCATACTCTGGGTACCAAGGTCAATTCATGCAACTGTTTTCATAAAAGCAATACTCCTGTTTTTGGGTGTTACTTAATTATAACACTAAAACCGTTCATTTTCTACTGTAATTCATGCAAAAACGCTAACTGAGAATTTGGCGGGCACGTTCCATGGCTGCATCAATATTGTCAAAAATATTCTCGCGTCCGATTTTATCTGCCATTCCTGTTTTCTCAAAAAGAAGATATGGCTGAGAATGAATTCCGCTTATGACAATCTTAACGCCCTTACGGTCACATGCTGCCTTACACTGTTCAAGAGCCTGTATGCCACCTGCATCAACATAAATCGTGTTCCTCATACGGATGACAAGAACCTTGAATTCAGTACCGGCACGTTCAACTGCAAGCTCAAATTTCCTGACGGTTGCAAAGAAAAGGGGACCTTCGATTTCATAAACGAGAACTCCCTTGGGAACTTCAAGCTGCTCTGTATGACCGTCGCCTGTAATACCAGTTACTATTGTGCGGTTGTTTTCCTGTACTCCAGAGACATCTATCATTTTCTTGATGAAGAAGAAAGCCGCAAAGATGAGTCCTATTCCGATTGCATAAGTCAAGTCAACAAACACTGTGAATAGGAACGTAACCAGAAGAACTACAATGTCCGATTTCTGACTCTTTAAAAGTTTTCTGATAGAAGGAATGCCGGCCATGTTCCATGCCACACTCATCAAAACTGCCGAAAGAGCTGCCATTGGAATGTATTCAACATACTTACCGAAGAGACACATTATCAGAAGAAGTACAATTGCGTGAATGACACCGGCTACAGGAGTGCGGCCTCCGTTGTTGATGTTGGTTGCAGTGCGGGCGATTGCACCTGTTGCAGGAAGACCTCCGAAAAGCGGGCTTACAATGTTTGCAATTCCCTGACCGATAAGCTCGTTGTTAGAGTCATGCTTTGTACCGATCATGCCGTCAGCTACAACAGCAGAAAGAAGTGATTCAATAGCGGCAAGAACTGCAATGGAAACTGCTGTCGGAAAAACTGTCTTCAATGTATCAAAACTGAACCCCGGAATAACAGGCTTTGGAAGACCTGTAGGAATTGAATAGCGGTCCTTGATAATGTCCGTGTGCCAGAAAGGATTGTCACCTGCAAAGTGAGAGACAATAAGGTTTACGATAGTTGCAAGAACAATGACTATCAGAGAACCTGGAATCTTTTTTGTAACGCGAGGCCACAGGAAGATTATCACAAGACATATAAGCGACATCAGAGTTGAATATATATTTATAGAAGAAAGTGAATTTGCATAGACAAGGATTTTTCCTGCAAAGGTTCCCGGCATTTTTGTGTATTCATTGCCCATGGCAGTAATCGGGAAAGAAGGCTGCATTCCAAAAAAGTCTCCGATCTGACCTGTTGCAATTGTAACCGCGATTCCTGCCGTAAAACCCACAACGATTGTATATGGAATAAATTTTACAAGACCGCCCAGCTTGAACACACCCAGAAGAATGAGCATGATTCCGGCAAGAACTGTAGCTGTTGCAAGACCTGATACCCCAAGATCCGGATTATTAACGATGGCATAGATAATTACTGTAAAGGCACCTGTCGGTCCTCCAATCTGACATCTTGTTCCACCAAATACCGCAATACAGAAACCTGCGACGATTGCAGTATAAAGACCTGTTTCCGGGCTGCATCCGCTGGCTATGGCAAATGCAATTGAAAGGGGGAGGGCAACAATACCCACGATGATACCTGCAACAAGATCTGCTGCAAACTGTTTTCCGCTGTAAGATTTGAGCGTATTCAATAATTCTGGTTTGTACATGAGCGGTATTATAATGACTTAGCCGCCTCTTGTCCACGAGGGAGAAAATCCCCACTAGCATAAAATTTCATTTTATGATATAGTAGGATTTCAGTATGAAAACTGAAGCTTGTTTAGACATGGTGATTCTCAAGGTAAATAAAGT
>JAGADS010000177.1 GCA_017613485.1 Treponema sp. | reverse complement strand
TGGATATACGTGGGTAAACAGCAGTGACTAAATGGCTTTTGATCATAGCGGGCACAGTCTCTTTATGTTCCCTGCTATATGCCCTTTACAAGGAACTAAGTACACGAAAAATCCTGTGCCGTATACAGGACATGCTGGAGGAAGCCACCCGCGGTGATTACAGCGAAAAAGAGTTCAGCGAGACAAAGATTTCCAAGCTGGAGTCCAAACTTGCGGATTACCTTCAGTCATCGTCACTTTCTGCGGCCAACGTCAAGAAGGACCGTGACAAGATCAAGACACTAATATCAGACATTTCACATCAGACAAAAACGCCCATCGCAAACCTGCTTCTGCACAGCGAGCTTCTTAAAGAGTCCGAGCTTAATGATGACCAGAGGGAAAGCCTTACCGCAATCGAGAATGAGGCAGAAAAGCTAAGGTTCCTTGTTGATGCTCTTGTAAAACTTTCCCGCCTGGAGAACGGAATCATGGTGCTGGAGCCAAAGCCTGAGAACATTTCAAGACTTGTAAAGGAAATCGGCAGTGCAATGCGTCCAAAGGCAGAAGGAAAAAGCCTTTATCTTCATGTCACAGACGGTAACGAGACAGCTTCATTTGACTACAAGTGGACTCTTGAGGCAGTAAGCAATATCGTGGACAATGCCGTAAAATACACCGAAAAAGGCGGAATAGAAATCTCGTTCAAGCCTACTGAGATGTTTGCGTGCATCAGCGTAAAGGACACAGGAATCGGAATCGCAGAAGCAGACATCCCCAAGATTTTCTCGCGTTTCGGCAGGCTTCAATCATCCAGGGAAAAAGAAGGTGTCGGAATAGGACTATATCTTGCCCGTGAGATAATCACCAAAGAAGGCGGATACATCAAGGTAAAGTCCATGCCCGGCGAGGGAACAGAATTCCTGATCTACCTGAAGAAATGACCTTCGGCTCATGAATTTAAATCTTTCAAAACTGTAAGAATTTATTTTATTTTTGAAAGAATCTGGAAAGAATCATTTGCGATAATCCGGTGTGTAGAGAAAAGCTCTGCACACTTTTTTTTATAAGAGAGGTCTTGATATGAGTATTCTGGAAGCAAAAGATTTAACGAAGATTTATGGCAAAGGAGAGAACAGCGTACATGCGCTTGATGGAGTAAATCTTGAGGTCAACAAGGGAGAATTCCTTGCAATAGTCGGCACATCCGGCAGCGGAAAGTCTACCCTTCTTCATATGCTGGGCGGATTGGACAGGCCATCTTCCGGTGAGGTCCTGATAAACGGAATGAATATTTTTACACTTAAAGATGACGAGCTTACAATATTCAGGAGGAGGAAAATAGGATTTGTCTTTCAGGCCTTTAATCTTGTACCGGTCCTGAACGTCTACGAGAATGTAGTCCTTCCGTTGGAGCTTGACGGAGAAAAGGTGGACAAGGCATATGTTGACGAGATACTTGAGACCCTGATGCTTTCGGCAAAGAAGAAATCACTTCCCAACCAGCTTTCAGGCGGACAGCAGCAGCGTGTGGCAATTGCACGGGCACTTGCATTCAGACCTGCGATCATTCTTGCTGACGAGCCTACAGGCAACCTTGACTCAAAGACAGGGCAGGACGTTCTTAGCCTCCTTAAGATATCAGCGGAAAAATATTCACAGACCATTGTAATGATCACGCACAATGATGAGATAGCACAGATGGCAGACAGAATCATCAGAATCGAAGACGGCCATATCGTATCTGCAACAGAAAGGAGAGGCTAATATCATGAGAGTCAGCAATAGAAAATGCGTGAATAGAATTGCCAGAAGATGTCTGTTTGCAAACAGAAGAAGAAACATCATCACGATTGCAGCGATAATTCTTACGGCTGTGTTGTTTACATCGCTGTTTACAATCATGCTGTCGATCAACGCCTCATACGAGACAAGCGTACAAAGGCAGCTGGGCGGATATGCTCACGGAACATTCAAGAAGGTCAGCGAGGAACAGGTAGAAAAACTTATCAGGCATAAGCTCATAAAGGCCTATGGCGAAAGAATGGTAATTGGAGTGATTGCGGACGATACATTTCAAAATCAATCTGCGGAAATAAGTTTCATGGATGACAATACTGCAAAATGGACCTATATTGAGCTTGAAGAAGGTCACATGCCGGCAGCAAAAAATGAAGTGATTATGGACACTGAGGCCCTGAGGCTTTTGGGTTACGAGCCTGTCATCGGTGAGAAAATTGACCTGACATTCAGCATGGATTACAGCTCCTACGAAGACAGCAAATACACAGATACTTTTACTCTGGCAGGATACTGGTCTTTTGATCCGCTATGTCCCGCACACTTCATCAATGTCTCCAGGGAGTATGCAAAAGATTTTTCATCAAAGATCATGGAACGCGGATATAAGCCTGTAAAAACCGACCTTGACGTCATGCTGTCCTCCACGTTCAATGCATGGAATAAAATGCTGAGAGTTGTAGAGGAAAGCGGATATAAATACGGAGAAAAAACTTCTGATGATAGCATTAGTTTTGGCGTGAATCCCGGGTATACGTCGATATCAATGGATGACGGCGAGTTACTTGAGACTATTATTCCGATGGGACTGTTCTTGATTCTTGTGATGTTCACAGGATATCTTATCATTTACAATGTTTTCCAGATTTCCGTTGTAACGGACATAAAGTTTTACGGACTTTTAAAAACCATCGGGGCCACACAAAAGCAGCTTAAACGGGTTATAAGGACACAGGCTGTGGTTCTTTGCATTCTCGGTATTCCTGCCGGATTGATTCTGGGATATTTACTTGGATCGATACTTACACCGACCGTTTTGGGCACGACAAACATAGGGGGCAAGTCTCTTACCATAAGTACATCGCCGCTGGTATTCATAGCCTCTGCTTTTTTGAAGTGATTACTGTTCTGCTCTCTGTATCAAAGCCAGGACGCATGGCTGGAAAGGTATCTCCGATTGAGGCATTAAGGTTTAATGACGCAGAATGCTCAGGCAAAAAAGAAAAGGCAACAAGAGGTGCTCGTGTCACACAGATGGCTGTTGCAAATGTAGAAAGGAACAAG
>JAGADS010000002.1 GCA_017613485.1 Treponema sp. | reverse complement strand
TTCCTCAGTTGAATTACGAGTTTCCCCAGGAGAACAACATGTCAAACTACACTTACAATCTCGAAAAACAGCACGAAAAAGGCAAGCTTCACGCCATCGAAAGAATCAACGCACTCTGCGACAAAGACAGTTTCTTTGAAATCTATTCTGCCTCACGCCACAACTGCACGAGTTTTGGAATGGACAAAAAGGAAATCCCATACGACGGTGTAATAACAGGTTTTGGAAAAATCAACGGAAAAAAAGTTGCCGTCTATGCCCAGGATTTTACAGTTCAGGGTGGAAGCCTTGGAAAAGTCCACGGTCAGAAAATCGCTGAGCTGATTAACAAGGCAATTGAGGCAAGATGTCCAGTAATCGGCCTGAATGATTCAGGTGGAGCACGCATCCAGGAAGGTGTTGATGCCCTATGCGGTTACGGTGAGCTTTTCTATCAAAATGTAAGGGCATCGGGAACAGTTCCACAGATCAGCATAATTGCAGGTCCTTGTGCAGGCGGTGCAGTCTATTCTCCTGGAATCACGGACTTTATTTTTGCAGTTGACAAAATCAGCCAGCTTTTCATTACAGGTCCAAAAGTCGTAAAGAGTGTTCTTTCTATGGATATCACGGCAGAGGAGCTTGGTGGAGCAGAGATTCATTCAACAAAAAGCGGTGTAGCACATTTCCGCTCATCAACAGAAGCCGAATGTTATGAGCAGGTAAGGAAACTTCTTGATTACATTCCGCACTACTACGGAGAGGAAATAATCGCTGAGGCAAAATTCAAATACGACGAAAGCAAGAAGACAAAGAAAATTGCAACAGTACTCCCGGAGGAAAGCAAGAAAGGCTATGACATCAGGGAAGTGATTGACTGCGTTGTTGACGATGACTCATTCTTTGAGGTGATGAAGGAATTTGCCCAGATGTCAGTTGTCGGTTTTGCAAAAATTGAAGGCAGGTCTGTCGGCATAGTTGCAAACAATCCCGCAACATGGGGAGGCCTCTTGAACTGCGACTCATCAGATAAAATCGCACGCTTTGTTCGTTACTGCGACGCATACAACATTCCGCTTGTTACATTCGTTGACGTACCGGGATTTCTTCCAGGTCCTGACGAAGAGCAGAAGGGAATCATACGCCACGGTGCAAAAGTGATCTATGCATACAGCGAGGCAACAGTTCCAAAAGTAAGCATCATCACAAGAAAAGCATACGGCGGAGCATACATCGCAATGTGCTCAAAGCATCTTGGGGCAGATTTCGTATACGCATGGCCAAAGGCAGAGATCGCGGTAATGGGTGCAGAAGGTGCCCTGGGCATCCTCTATGCCAAGGAAATGAAGGATCCTGCACAGGCAGACTTTGTCGCACAAAAGTCCCAGGAGTACAAGGACACCATCATGACTCCGACAATCGCCGCAGAACGTGACTACATCAGTGCGATAATCAATCCAGAGGAAACAAGAGACCGCATTGTAAAGAGCCTGGATTTCCTTTCAAATAAAAAAGAGAACAATGCTCCCTGCAAAAAGCACGGAAACATTCCGCTATAATATTTTAGGCCTCCGGTTAATTACTGGAGGTCAATTTTTTTCTTGCCCCAGGCCGGGATCAGGCGCTGAAGGTCCTTGGACACAAGCATCTTGGCAAAAAGCTCCTGGCTTTGATCAAAAACTCTGGACAAAGAAATCTGCTCGTCGGCGGTAAAATGCCCAAGAACATAATCTGCAACCTGACCGTTACTGGGCTTTCCAACACCAAAGCGAAGCCGCCAGAAATCAGCGGTTCCAAGAGATGCCTTGGCAGAACGCAAGCCATTGTGGCCTCCAAGACCACCGCTCCACTTAAGGCTCACAGTTCCAAGAGGAAGCTCAATCTCATCATGCACGATAAGGATGTCGGACGCAGGAATCTTGTAAAAATGACTTGCCTCGATTATTGCATCCCCGCTCAGGTTCATGTACGTAAGCGGCTTAAGGAAATAGATTTTCTTCGGGGCCTCATCAGGAATCGGAAGGTCACCGTTATCCCTTGCCTTAAGCACTCCCTTTTCTACAAACACACGCACAAGGGCATCGGTGTCCCAGCTGTAAATATCCCCCTTGAATTTATTCTGCCATGAGATACGGTCGGCACAGCACAGGGACTGTTCAAACATCCACGCCACATTATGCCGTGTCCTCTCATATTCCTTTCCATAATTCCCCAAAAACGTAATCAACTGAATCATACTATTCCTTCCAATATGAACAGTGTATCACATTATGCTCTTTTACTCCACAAGAGGCCCATGGAATGAAGGACGGACAGAAGGGTTACACCTACATCACCGAAAACTGCCATCCACATGCTGCCAAAACCAAGCGCACACACCACCATGATTGCAAGCTTGACTCCAAGAGCAAAGAAAACATTCTGCCACACTGTCCGCACTGTTTTACGGCTAAGCTTTATTGCTCCAGCAACTTTGTACGGCTTGTCATCCATGACAACAACGTCAGCCGCTTCTATTGCCGCATCGCTTCCCATGGCACCCATTGCAATTCCTACATCCGCACGTGTAAGCACAGGGGCATCGTTGATTCCATCACCGACAAAAATCAAGCTTTCCTTTGGATTAAGGCTTTTCATAAGTTCCTCAATCTTTGAGACCTTGTCGCCCGGAAGAAGCTCTGAGCACACTTTGTCCATGCCGAGTTTCTTTCCCATGTCATCCGCAACTTCTTTTCTGTCGCCGGTAAGAAGAACTGTCTGTCTTACACCCAGGGACTTGAGCTCAGAGATTGTTTTGGCAGAGTCATTTTTCTCAACATCGCTGATTACGATATGTCCCATGTACTTGCCGTCCAGCGCAACATGAACAACTGTTCCCGCATCATTTTCAGCACATGGTTTGAATCCCTTTACATTCTCTTTTTCCATCAGCTTAATGTTTCCTGCAAGAACAGTTTTTCCTTCGATCTTGCATTTGATTCCGTGTCCGCTTATCTCCTGAATGTCTTCCAGAATTACAGAACCGCATTTCTCGCAAGTGTGAGCTTTCTTAAGTGATTTTGAAATCGGATGAGTTGAGTAATATTCAGCATGAGTCGCAACTGCAATCAGTTCTTCCTTTCCCATGATTTTCTCATCAAGCGGATGAACTGCAACAACCTCAAACACTCCCTGTGTCAGTGTTCCTGTCTTATCAAATACCGCAGTTCCAGTATGTGCAAGCTGCTCAATATAATTTGAACCTTTTACAAGTATGCCGTTTTTGGAGGCAAGACCTATTCCCGCAAAGAATGAAAGAGGAACAGATATGACAAGGGCACAAGGGCATGACACAACAAGAATCTCAAGCGCTCGATAAATCCATGTCTTCCACACTCCGTTCATTGGAGAACCCATTGCCGTCATCACAAGTGGAGGAATCACTGCCACCGCAAGAGCAATCAGGCATACAACCGGAGTATAATATTTTGCAAACCTTGTAATGAATTTCTGTGTCTTTGCTTTTTTGCTTTGTGCATTCTCCACCATCTCAAGAACACGGCTTACAGTGCTTTCCCCGAACTCTTTTGTAACTTTTACCTCAAGCACTCCTTCCTTATTTACGAATCCGCCAAGAACAGAATCTCCCTCGGAAACCTCACGGGCAACACTTTCTCCAGTAAGTGCAGATGTATCAACAAAAGATTTTCCAGTTACAATCGTTCCGTCCAGTGCAATGCGTTCACCAGGCTTTACGACAATCACATCCCCGATTTCAACGTCCTCTGCAGCCACTTGAACAATCTCTGTTCCACGCTTTACATTTGCAACATCCGGACGCACATCCATGAGCTTTGTAATTGATCTTTTTGAACGGTCAACAGCAAGATCCTCAAGATATTCGCCAAGCTGAAAGAGTATCATTACAGCAACAGCCTCGGCATACTCCCCCATGAATATCGCACCAAGGGTTGCAACTGCCATAAGGAATTCCTCACCAAAAACACGACCTTTCACAAGATCATGCACCGCTTCCCTTACAACAGAATACCCTGTTAGCATGTATGCGGCAAAATACAAAGCAAGATACACAGCCTGAATGCCAAGCGCTATTTTCTCATTTCCATTTACAATAGGACCCTTAAACGCAAACACAGGAAGCTTTTGAATCAACAATGCGACAACAAAAAGCCCTGCCGCAAGAATTATCTTTTTAAGTGAATGTTCTTCCTCTTCATCGTCATCTCCTCCATGGTGATGATGGTGATGGCCGTCTTCATCTTCGTCATCATCGTTTTCATCGTGATGGTGGTGATGGCAGCATTCCTCGTCCTCTTCATGGTGATGGTGACACTCTTCGTGTTCATGTTCATGTTCATGCTCGTGTTCATGCTCATGAATTTCTTCAAGCTCTGGATTATTCATCTTTATTTCTTCATCTTTATCAGCACTCATATTCAACCTCATTTTTCACTTAGATGTTCAATTCCGATATTCAGAATGATGGAAACGTGTTCGTCCGCAAGGGAATAAATCAGCGACTTACCCTCTCGCCTATATTTGACCAGACCGTTTGTCTTGAGCACACGCAGCTGCTGGCTTATTGCAGGCTGTGTCATGTTCAATTCCCCGGTAATCTCCGTTACGCTCATCTCTTTTCCAAGCAGGGCATAAAGTATCTTGATTCGTGTTGAATCCCCAAACACCTTGAACAGCTCCGCCAGGTTAAAAAGCATTTTCTCTTGTATTTTCATATTTACATATAAGCATATATTTATATAATTGTCAAGCCGATTTTGTCACACGGATTCGAAACGATTTACATCGTTTCTAAAAAAAACATTTTACTTTGATCATTTTCTTAGCCAGTAAACATAGTGATATAAATTCTTTTAAATCGGATTATTTTTTTTTAGCCGGAGATGAAAAAGAGAATTCTTCCATCTCTCACTGGAAATCACGTAGTGATTTCGAATCCGTGTGACTTTCCTTATCTCAAAATGTCACTTAACTCACCAAGATTACCGCAAAGTTTCCATAGGTATTTCTTTATTTCATCTGTAGCGGGAACACGGTCGGGAATCATTATGCATTTTAAGCCTGCGTTCCATGCAGACATTATTCCGTTGGGGCTGTCCTCCACGGCGGCACATTCATCACATGGTATATTCAGTTTCTTACACGCTGTTATATAGATTTCAGGATCCGGTTTTGCCCTTGATATCTCATCACCGCATACAGTAACATCAAAATATTCAAGCATACCTGCCTTTGTCATAAGATGAGTCACAAGCTCCCTTGAGTTTGATGAGGCCAGTGCAATTGAATATGTTGATTTTTTTAAATATGCCAATGTTTCCCTGGCAAAAGCTTTTTCTGGGACACCGTTTTCGTTCATTATGTCCAGGGAAAGATCCGTAGTCAAATCCCAAAAGCCCTTTGCATCAAAATCATTACCGTAGAATTTCTTTAGTGTCTGTAAAGTATCTGCCTCGGAAAAGCCGTATACGCTCTTGTGAACCTCATCAATTCCCTGCAAGTTCCACATGCCGGCTGCCATTATCCATGCCTTCTCGTACACTGCCTCACTGTCTAAAAGCAGGCCGTCCATGTCAAAGACAACAGCCTTGATTTCTCCACTGCTCAAACCGATTCTCCCAAATCCAGCGGAAGCTCATTCTTCAAATCCTGCTCAAGTTTTTTAGCGTCGGTAAACACAAATGATTTTATTCCGAGCTCAGAGGCTGCATCACAATTCTGCTTCCTGTCATCAATAAAGACAGCATTCTCCGGAACTTCATTTTCTGCTGTGAGGATTATTTTCCAGAACTCAGGATCTGGTTTTGACACTCCCATAAAATTAGAAGCGTATGTCTGATCAAAATATGAATAGTCACCACGCTCAACATGATTACGGTAATGGCCATCGATTGTATTTGTTCCGCATACAACACGATGACCCGCCGCCTTCAATTTCTTTATGATGGCAACTGAATCTTCCTTGAGGACTGGATGAAACAAATGCTGCCACCAGTCCGTCTGAACAGGAACCCCAGAACGCCTTGAAAACTCCGTCCAAAATTGTCTGGTAGTAATCATGCCATTGGAACACATCGTAAGCAAATCAATTGAATTTTTATTATAAGAGACACGAGTCATTGGATCGGTTGCAGAAGAATTATTCTCCGGGCATCCGCAGTATGACAGGAACTCTCCGCGCTCCATTTTTAATATCTGAAGCAAACGTGGAAGCAGCTCAGCAGTGTTTGTCACTACCCCGCCCATGTCAAAAATGAAAAGCATCAGGCACCAGCCTCCGGTGGAATCTCTATCACCTCTTCAAGATCAGAAAACGAATTTAATTTTGCAACATAGGATGACACTTCTCCAAAACCATACGATGCCCAGATAAACGGAACACCAGCCTGCCTGCAGGCATCACAGTCCCCCTGAATGTCCCCGACATAAGCCGGACTCGTAAGCTGATTTCGCTGAACAAGCATCATGATGTTCTCCGCCTTGCCTTTTCCAGTACGGCCAAAGCATTCCCAGTCCTTGATGCATTCCGCAAGTCCTGTCTTTTCTATCATCAATTGAATGTAACCGTCCTGGCAGTTGCTCACGACGAAGAAATTTGTCTCAAGAGAAAGTTTTTTTATAGTATCAACAACACCGGGATATGTGATGTCCAGATTATTCTCATTAAGAGTAATATGCTCCTCGGTACAGCAATATGCCATAAGAATATCACGCTGCTCCTTATTCAGGTTGGGCCACAAATCCTCGGCTATAACGTCCATGGTTTTTCCGAACTCTTTCTGTAAATCCTGGGCATTAACCTTACGAGCATCAAAACCGCTCATGTCAATCGCACGGTTCCATGCCATCGCCACAATTCCAGTCGTATTCCAAATCGTTCCGTCAATATCAAGAATTATCCCGTCGTACTTAGAAAAATTATTCATATAAAAAAAGTATCATATTTTTTTATTTTAATCGAGAGGGTAATTCAATACATACTTTTTACCATTTAAGCCACACATTCAACAAAATGTTTTCCAAATCAGCTCTACCTGTTAAGTGTTTTCTATAAAGTCCACGATTTTTTCCATGAAGAGTTTTTCCCGCATAAAATAATCATCTTCCGAATCTGTATTTTGACTGCATATTTTTGAAATCAATTCCGCATAGTTTTGAGGAAGCTTTGGCAGGCTGTGTGAATAATATATTGCCCTGTCCTCAGCTGGAGAATAAAAACCATTCATGTAGAACAATGCCCTTATGCCGGCACGTATTGCAGTGTTGAGGTTTTCATGCAGCTGAATGAATGCCCCTCGCCGATACCATCGGTCTTTTTTGTAATCAGATATAAGATAATGAATGTAACCAAGCGAATTGTTCAGCAGAGTCTTTAAATCATCTTTAACAAACTGATGAATCTTTTCAATCTCTTTTTTATAGGAATCATCCTTATCAAACAAGATCTGAGATTCCATGACAGAGAATTTCCTGGGTTCCTCAAATTTGGAAAACATGTTTACATCTATAAAATCAGTAAATAAAATTGCAAACCACAGGCCGTCAACTTTTACACAATGATACGGAATCGGCGGATCCTGATCTGGACCGAAAATATCCTCGGCTTTAACATTGCTTCCGTTTTTCCGCATTACGATTAAGTCGACCATTCCATCATATTCACCGTTTTCTTTTATGCGCGGAAAAAAATCTGCCCTTGCGACACTTCCAGAAAGAAGAATGGTCTGTATTTCTGATTTGTCAATTGAATTAATTAAATCGAGTGTTCTTTCTTTTAAGTTTTGAATAAAATCTTTTTGCTGTTCAATTATTTCTTCTTTTTTTTTCATTCGATTTCTCTCTCAAATCAGTACATGTACCGGTGAATTTTATTTTTCAACCACATCAGTCTTTGCAATCATGTCACCGATTCTTTTCTTTGCAGCAAGATAAACGATAATATCAATCCAGCTTAAAAGCCATGTGATATTCCGCAATAATCTTTTTCCAATTGATGCAGGCTCTTTTGTCTCAGAATCTACAATCTTTAATTTCATTATCATTTTGCCGACACTTCCACTCTTTGGTAAATCACGAAGCAGAAGATAAAGAAATGCTATTAGAGTTGAAACTATGGCTCTAAGAATTATGCTTGAATTTGGAAGGCGATCACCCCTGATTAATGGAATCATTATCATTATCCAGAAGGGAATATTGTTTATTATCGCCGTTATAATAAAGTCTATGATAAATGCCAGAATCCTCTTAGTATTCATATCTTTCTCCTTTAACCTGCCCTGCCTTACAGCTTTTTCTATTCTGATTTATTCTAGCATGACATATTCTTTTCTTCAAGAAAGAAAATAGTACAAAAGTGAGAACTGTTTTAAAATAAAAAAAAGCCGGCAGCTTCCTACTTTCCCGGGACGGACCCAGTATCATCGGCGCAGGAGAGCTTGACTTCCGTGTTCGGAATGGGAACGGGTATTTCCTCTCCGCCATGGCCACCGGCATTATTA
Organism: Treponema sp.; assembly: GCA_017613485.1. The sequence goes on along the minus strand of JAGADS010000002.1, from coordinate 107 downwards.
TCTATGCCAACATCAGGACCTCCGTCCGCCTCTCGGGGGTGCCGGATGTCCCTGACTCGATCAGGAAAACTTCATCTTCAAAGTGACAGGCTCCCCTTCCAGGGGCA
>JAGADS010000176.1 GCA_017613485.1 Treponema sp. | reverse complement strand
GAACATGCTCTGGAGGTCCTTCTCGGCCTGCTCGAATGTGCTTGGTTCACCTGGATTAAGGACATCATGCACTTTCTGGATGCAGTCTTCCTTTGTTGGCTCGTCAGTGATTTCCTGTCCGTCTTTTGCGAAGATAATTTCCTCACGCTCAAAACAGTTGATGATCATCTCGCTGTCGAGAGAAGGATTGAATTCCTCTTTCTTGCCCGGGTTCTGCCTTGCGTTAAACTGAATTACGTTCAAGGTCTTTACCTTGTTGGCAACAAGATCATCGATGTCATGCGGATGAAGTTTTGTTCCTGCACGGAAAAGCTTTCTTTCTTCTCCTGTCTCCTCATCCTGAATCATTACTGCACGAGACAGAACTCTTCCCACGATCTTTTCACGTTTGGCTGGATCTGTAGGAATCTTGATTTCTTCGCTGGTATAGAAACAATCTATGATTTCCTCGCGTGTTGAATAACCCAATGAGCGGAGGAAGATTGTTGCAAGGATTTTTTTCTTGCGGTCAATCTTTGCATAGATAAGATCTTTTTTATGGTCAATTTCAAACTCAAGCCATGAACCACGGTATGGAATGATGCGGCTTGAGTAAACGCCCTTCTCATATTTGAAGATTACACCTGGTGAACGGTGGATCTGACTTACGACAACACGTTCCGCACCATTGATGATGAATGTTCCGCGGTCGGTCATAAGCGGGATGTCGCCCATGTAGACGTCTTTCTTTTGCTGAATGACGCCCGTTTCGTTGAATGTAAGGTTTATGCAGGCGTGGAGAGGAACCTGATATGTAAGTCCCTTTTTCTTGCAGTCAAGTTCGCTGTACTTGATGTTCTTTTCATCCAAACTGTAAGATACAAAATCCAGCGTCATGTCGCCGTTTGGACTTTCGATTGGGAAGGTGGAAGTGAAGACTTCCTGCAAGCCCTGATTTAACAGCGGCTCTCCTTTGTCCAGGCGTTCTTTTTGAATAAAAAATTCGTAGGAAGAAAGCTGGATGTCGATCAGATCGGGGAGATCCATAAAGTCCTGGATATCCTTACCGATGTACTTACGTTCGATTTTTCTGCTTTTTGCGAACATCTTTACCTCTGAGGGGTGTGTGGAAACTGGTGCAACCGGAACTGCTACAAGCAAAGACTTTGCTCAGCACAAGAACCAGTGCCCTGCGGGACGTTTCGGTCCGGGCAACATCACGCGTCAGCCGATATGCCAAAGTGTTTTTAGACGCATAAAGCCTCAAAAAAGCCATCTCCCTGTGGAAACGCTTTTCTGAAGCCTGAAGTTTTTCGTTTGGGACACCCTTCCGTAATCCAGTCAGATGCCCCATGATAAATTGCAGTAAGCAACTGCTTATTTCTTGCTTGCAACACCACCGGCAGCCTTGATGTCTTCGATCATCTTGTCTGCATCAGCCTTAGATACGTTCTCTTTGAGTGTCTGTGGAGCGCCCTCAACAAGAGCCTTTGCTTCACCAAGACCAAGACCTGTGATTGCACGAACAGCCTTGATAACAGCGATCTTCTTAGAAGCGTCGATGCTGTCAAGAGTAACTGTGAACTCTGTCTGCTCTTCAGCAGCAGGACCAGCAGCTGGACCAGCGGCTACAGCAACAGGAGCAGCGGCAGAAACGCCGAACTTCTCTTCCATTGCCTTTACTAAATCAGCAGCCTGCTGAACTGTCATGTTTGCGATTGCGTCAAGGATTTCATCATTTGAAAGTGCCATAATTGTCTTCTCCTGTCATACTTTGATGACAATGTCATTTTTAATGACCATTCGTTGCAGAAGGAAACATACCGTCACCTTGATTCTGCATACGTTTTATTTTCCGCGGATAGTAATCAGCACTTTGAAGCCTAACCGCGAATAGACAGTGCCTTGATTAAAGTTTACATGCACCGTCGTTTCGGCCCCCATACGGAAACCGATGGATTTAATTTAACCCGTGCAAGAATTATGCTTCTGCAGGGGCAGCTGGTGCTTCGGCAGGAGCTTCTGAAGCTGGTGCTTCTGCGGGGGCTGATTCAGCTGGAGCGGCTTCCTTAGCAGGAGCAGCAGCGGCTGGACCTTCCTTTTCCAACTTTTCGACATAGGCCTGCAATGTACCTGCGAGTTTGCGTGCCGGTCCATTGATTGTAGACATAAGCATTGCGATGAGCTGTTTCTTTCCAGGCAGCTTTGAGAATGCCTCAATCTTTGCCTTGTCATAAACTTCGTTTTCAACCCATGCACCCTTTACAACGAGGGCTGGAACATCCTTTGCAAAATCAAAGAGAACCTTTGCAGATTCGTTTGCATCCTGCTTTACCATTGCGATGGCTGTAGGACCAGAAAGGAATTCTGCAACTGCATCATTCTTGAGTTCGTCAAAGGCAACGCGTGCAAAAGTATTCTTGAATACCTTTAATGCGGCATCCTTTTCACGGAGCTTGTCACGAAGCTTTGTAATCTGCTCTACTGTAAGACCACGGTAATCAACAAAAATGTAGTCACTGTATTCACCAAGAATCTTCTTGGCATCTTCTATAGCTGCGGTCTTGGCAGGCTGTAGTTTTTTTGCGATAACTGCCATTATGCTTCCTCCTTGTAGTCAATCCAGACGCCCGGGCCCATAGTTGAGCTCAAGGAAACTGAGCGTACGAAACCTGCCTTTGCATCAGCCGGCTTCTTGCGTGCCAATTCAGCCAAAAATGCGCTTACGTTTTCAGCTGTGTCGGTTTCTGACATTGAAATCTTGCCTACCGGAATATGAACGACTCCACCCTTGTCTGCGCGGAATTCTGTGCGTCCCTTCTTGAGTTCTGCAACAGCACCGGCGATGTCGGCTGTAACCGTTCCTGTCTTTGGGTTAGGCATGAGACCCTTGCGGCCCAAAACCATACCAAGACGTCCAACGTCCTTCATCATGTCAGGTGTAGCGACTGCAACATCAAATTCTGTCCAACCGCCCTTTACCTTGTCGATGTATTCGGTAGATCCTGCATAGGTTGCACCTGCATCCAGAGCTTCCTGAACGCGGTCTTCCTTACAGAAAACCAAAACCTTCTTTTCTCCGGTAAACTGATGTGGGAATACCAAAGTATCACGCACAGTCTGATTCTTTTCCAGCTTGAGTGAAACTGAAAGTTCTACAGTCTCATCAAACTTTACATAATGCAAATCCTTTACCAGTTTGCAGGCTTCTGCAATTTCATACTTCTTGGTAATATCATATTTTGCAAGTGCATTACGATACTGCTTTCCGTGTTTCATTACTGAGCCTCCACTTCTACACCCATACTGCGAGCAGTACCGGCAATAATCTTCTTTGCAGCCTCAATGTCATTGGCATTAAGGTCTGGAAGCTTCTGCTTTGCGATTTCCTCAAGACTCTTCTGTGAAATCTTGCCTACTTTGTCGCGAAGAGGATTTCCTGCACCCTTCTGAATGCCTGCAGCCTTTTTGATAAGAACTGCTGCTGGAGGTGTCTTAAGAATGAATGTAAAAGACTTGTCCTGATAGACAGTGATGACGACAGGGATTATGAGTCCCTTTTCCATACTCTTGGTACGGTCATTGAATTCCTGTACGAACTTTGGTGCAGGAACACCATGAGGTCCAAGAGCCGGTCCGATTGGTGGAGCTGGTGTAGCAGCGCCTGCAGGGCACTGTAACTTGATGACAGCTGTAACCTTTTTTCCGGCCATAATATATCTCCTTACATTGGTGTGGTCGGGTTTTGCAATAAGTGACCCGCCCTAACGAAACGCCTCTATCCAACGGACTTGCGCTTCTCCCAAATAAAGTTAAGTGCGGTTTCCCACACAAATACTTTCAAAAACCAGAAAGACTGTTAGATCTTTTCAACTTGTAAAATATCAACTTCAACTGGTGTCTCACGACCAAAAATCTGGACGTTAACACGAAGCTTGTTTTTATCTGCATAGAATTCTTCCACAACTCCGCTGAACGAAGCAAATGGTCCTTCTATGATCTTTACCTTATCATTAACTTCGAATGACTGCTTTACGCGTACTTTCTTCTCGCCCTTAAGATCACCTGACTGCTGCAG
>JAGADS010000175.1 GCA_017613485.1 Treponema sp. | reverse complement strand
CCGTCATGTTTGCGATTGCGTCAAGGATTTCATCATTTGAAAGTGCCATAATTGTCTTCTCCTGTCATACTTTGATGACAATGTCATTTATAATGACCATTCGTTGCAGAAGGAAACATACCGTCACCTTGATTCTGCATACGTTTTATTTTTCCGCGGATAGTAATCAGCACTTTGAAGCCTAACCGCGAATAGACAGTGCCTTGATTAAGATTTACATGCACCGTCGTTTCGACTTCCTTACGGAAACCGATGAATTTAATTTAACCCGTACAAAAATTATGCTTCCGGGGCAGCTGGTGCTGGTTCAGCAGCAGGAGCGGCTTCAGCAGGTGCTTCTTCTTTAGCAGGAGCAGCAGCGGCTGGGCCTTCCTTTTCCAACTTTTCGACATAGGCCTGCAATGTACCGGCGAGCTTGCGTGCTGGACCGTTGATAGCAGACATAAGCATTGCGATGAGCTGTTTCTTTCCAGGCAGCTTTGAGAATGCCTCAATTTTTGCCTTGTCATACAGTTCATTTTCAACCCATGCACCCTTTACAACAAGTGCTGGAACATCTTTTGCAAAGTCAAAGAGAACTTTAGCAGACTCGTTGGCATCTTCCTTTACCATTGCAATAGCAGTTGGTCCAGAAAGGAATTCTGCAACAGAATCATTCTTAAGTTCATCAAATGCAACGCGTGCAAAAGTATTCTTGAATACCTTGAGGGTTGCCTCTTTTTCACGAAGCTTGCCACGGAGAGCTGTAATCTGCTCTACGGTAAGACCACGGTAATCAACAAAAATGTAGTTACTGTATTCACCAAGAATCTTCTTGGTATCTTCTATAGCTGCGGTCTTAGCAGGCTGTAGTTTTTTTGCGATAACTGCCATTATGCTTCCTCCTTGTAGTCAATCCAGACTCCAGGACCCATAGTTGAGCTCAAGGAAACTGAACGAATAAATCCGGCCTTTGCATCAACCGGCTTTTTGCGTGCCAGCTCTGCAAGGAATGCACTGACGTTTTCTGCTGTATCAGCTTCTGACATTGAAATCTTGCCTACCGGTATATGAACAACTCCACCCTTGTCTGCGCGGAATTCTGTGCGTCCCTTCTTGAGTTCTGCAACTGCACCGGCGATATCAGCGGTAACTGTTCCTGTCTTTGGGTTAGGCATAAGACCCTTGCGGCCCAAAACCATACCAAGACGTCCAACGTCCTTCATCATGTCTGGTGTAGCAACTGCAACGTCAAACTCAGTCCAGCCGCCCTTTACCTTGTCGATGTACTCAGTTGAACCTGCATAGGTTGCACCGGCATCCAGAGCTTCCTGAACACGATCTTCCTTACAGAATACCAGAACCTTCTTTTCTCCGGTAAACTGATGCGGGAAAACCAAAGTATCACGTACAGTCTGGTTCTTTTCCAGCTTGAGGGAAACTGAAAGTTCAACAGTTTCATCAAACTTAACATAATGCAAGTCTTTTACCAGTTTGCAGGCTTCTGCAATTTCATACTTCTTGGTAATATCATACTTTGCAAGTGCATTACGATACTGCTTTCCGTGTTTCATTACTGAGCCTCCACTTCTACACCCATACTGCGAGCAGTACCGGCAATAATCTTCTTTGCAGCCTCAAGGTCATTGGCATTAAGATCTGGAAGCTTCTGCTTTGCGATTTCCTCAAGACTCTTCTGTGAAATCTTGCCTACTTTGTCGCGGAGAGGATTTCCAGCACCCTTCTGAATGCCTGCAGCCTTCTTAATGAGAACTGCTGCTGGTGGTGTCTTGAGAATGAATGTGAAAGACTTGTCCTGATAGACAGTAATGACGACAGGGATTATGAGTCCCTTTTCCATACTCTTGGTGCGGTCATTGAATTCCTGTACGAACTTTGGTGCAGGAACACCGTGAGGTCCAAGAGCCGGTCCGATTGGTGGAGCTGGTGTAGCAGCGCCTGCAGGGCACTGTAACTTGATGACAGCTGTAACCTTTTTTCCGGCCATAATATATCTCCTTACATTGGTGTGGTCAGGTTTTGCAATAAGTGACCTGTCCTAGCGAAACGCCTCTATCCAACGGACTTGCGTTTCTCCCAAATAAAGCTAAGTGCGTTATTCGCACAAATACTTTCAAATAACAGACGGATTGAACCTGAAAAGCTTCCAGGGTCCAATAAAATTATATTTTTTCAACCTGAAGGACATCGACTTCAACAGGGGTTGCACGGCCGAAAATCTGAACGTTAACACGAAGCTTGTTCTTATCGGCATAGAATTCTTCCACAACACCGCTGAATGAAGCAAATGGTCCTTCTATAATCTTTACCTTGTCATCGATTTCGAATGACTGCTTGATACGTACTTTCTTCTCGCTCTTAAGATCACCTGACTGCTGGAGGAGATTCTTTGCTTCCTCAGAGCTGATCGGGCGCGGACGCTCATTGGGGCTGGTACCGACAAATCCGGTTACACCCTGAATGTGGCGGATTGTATTGCAGGTAGCCTTCCAGCCAAGCTGCGGCAAATCCATCTCCAGCATGATGTATCCCGGAAGAATCTTATTATTGCGTGACTTTGATTTTCCGTCCTTTACTTCTACGACTGTCTCCATCGGAACTTTTACGCTGGTAAGAACTGCCGGATCAATTTCTCCGGAATTCAGCAACATATTCAGAGTACGCTCGATTTTTTGTTCATAACCTGTGTAAGTGTGAATAATGTACCAGCTTTTTGCCATAAACAGTTCCTTTGGCTTACTTTATAAAGTTGCCAGTAAAGATGAAGCTATACAAGCCTGTGAACAGGAAGTCCATGGCTCCCAGCAGCACAGCAAGCACAAAAAGAGAAACAACCACAACCTTGACAGATGAAATTACTTCGCCGAATGTTGGCCAGGAAACTTTCCTAAGCTCAGCGACACATTCCCTGCAAAACTGGAAAAACTTTTTCATCTTTCATCCTCTTACTAAAAAATCAAAAAAATTACAGGCCAGGCAGGACTCGAACCCGCGACAACCGGTTTTGGAGACCGGGACTCTACCAACTGAGCTACTGACCTAAGATATACGGCGGGTTAGTTGGCAACCCCGCCATTACCCCTACGGGCTGCATTACTTATTTAGCCTTTGTTTCCTTGTGCAGGATTGACTTGCGGCAGAAAGGACAATACTTGTTCTTTTCAAGCTTTCCGGTTATATTCTTGCGGTTCTTGTATGTAGTATAGTTCTTTCTCTTGCATTCTGTACACTGCAAGGCAATGATTTCTACGGCTGTCTTCTTTTTGCTTGCCATAATTTGCTCCTTAACTTGACCATATTTGGACTTAAGCTCCCGAGCGGAATCGGACCGCTGACCTCATCGTTACCAACGATGTGCTCTACCGACTGAGCTACAAGAGCAGAAAAGACACGTGAACAATTTACGTGTTTAGCAACTATACAGAAATTCCAGAATTATGTCAAGATGAAAATGCCTGTTTTTTACTGAGTCAGCACAGTTTTTGCGGGAACAGACTTGGTTACCCATGTATTTCCCCCGATGGTGCATCCCTCGCCAATGACAGTCTCACCACCCAGAATCGTGGCATTTGCATAAATCGTGACATTATCCTCGATGGTTGGATGCCTTTTTTTGTTCATCAGCTCTTTTTTTACGCTCAATGCCCCAAGAGTAACACCCTGATAAATCTTTACGTTATCGCCGATAGAGCAGGATTCACCGATTACGACACCTGTGCCATGGTCAATGAAAAAGCTTTCGCCGATTGTGGCACCGGGATTTATGTCGATTCCAGTCTTACCGTGTGCATATTCGCTCATAATCCTTGGTATGACAGGAATGCCGTTCTCACAGAGGAAATGTGCTATGCGGTAAATAACGATGGCTTCAAGTCCAGGATATGAGACTATGACTTCCTCGGTGGACTTTGCAGCAGGATCCCCCTGGAACGCAGCCTGAACGTCCAAACCGACCTTTCTTCTGATCTCAGGGATTTCTTCTATTAAAGCAAGCGCCGCCTTTTGTGCAAGACTGAAACAATGGCATTTGGAAACCTCTGTATCCTGGGTAACATAAATCAGGGCTTTTTTAATCTCGCGGGTAAGGACAGAGATAATCCGGTTGACTTTCTGACCGGTTACAAAACGCAGGGTCTCACAGTCAATGTCCTCGGCAGTACGGAAGCCCGGAAAAATCAGACTGATTATGTCACGCAGTATTTCCACAACATTCTGACGGTTGGGAAACTGAACGGCCTCCTCAAGATTAATTCCGCCGTATTTATTATAGGATTCGAGTATATTGTCCACAGCCTTGTCGATTGAATGGCTGTCTCCTGCAAATGTCTTATCATCACATAACATACTGATATACTAGCAAAATAATTCAAAAACGTAAAGTGGGAAAAAAAATAGAGGTTCCAAACAGCAACGCCATCCGGAACCTCTACCGTCCGATTTCTCGGACATCGGAGAGAGTTTATCAGCTTATTTACAAGCTATCTTTACTATACCCCAATTTCGAATAAATGTCAATAATTTTTTTCATTTATCTGAAAAAAGTGCCTGAACAAGAGTTTTTACAGAATCAACTGCAACTGCATTCTCTTCCGGGGCGGGTGCGACACTGCGGGAAAAACCCAGTTCTCTGGCGGCCTTAATCCTCTGCTTGAGTTTGGACACAGGCCTTATTTCACCAGCCAAAGAAAGCTCGCCCACAACCACAGTATGCTCAGGCAGGGGAATATTAGTTCTTGCTGAATACAAAGCTGCCGCCAGAGCCGCATCAATGGCACTTTCGGTAAGACGCACGCCTCCGGCCACATTGATGTAGATATCCTGATCTGAGAACTGAATGCCCATCCTCTTTTCCAACACGGCGGCAACACGGCTTACACGGGCAGAATCAACCTTATCTGAATACACACGGTTCATCGATGCCTTTGCAGGAACAGTAAGCGCCTGAACCTCCACCACAAAGACACGGCTTCCCTCAAACACAGGAACACAGGCAACCCCCGGCGGAAGATCGCCCTGTCTCCGTGTCAAGAACAGAGAAGAAGGATCCTGAACAGGTTTCAGTCCGTCCTCCTCCATCTGGAAAATGCCAAGCTCATCAATTGAACCGAAACGGTTTTTCATCGCACGCAGGAACCTTACCTCATCGCTGTTGCGTTCAAATGAAACAACAGTATCAACCATGTGCTCAAGGCTTTTGGGGCCTGCAATAGTTCCATCCTTTGTGACATGTGCCGTCATGATAAGCACGCTGTCCCTTTCCTTTACCCATGCAATAAGCTCATTTGCGCAATATTTTAGCTGACTCACAGTACCGGGCACTACACCCGCCTCCACGGAATACACAGTCTGGATTGAATCAACTATCACCATAAGCGGATTTATGGAATCCAGGGCATCAAGAATATCCTCAAGACGCAGGGTACATAGAATTTCAAGTGAATCAACTTTTAGCCCAAGCCTGACCGCACGGCTTTTTATCTGAGATGCAGATTCTTCGCCGGAAACATAAAGCACCCGGGCTTTCTCCATTCCCAAAAGAACAGACGCCGCTGTCTGAATAAGAAGAGTTGACTTACCGATGCCTGGTTCTCCACCAAGCAAAACTGCAGAACATTTTACGGCTCCTCCACCCAGAACACGGTCAAATTCATTATTACCTGTGGAAATCCGTCCCTCCGCCTGTACCTGGATTTTTGAAAGTGGAACAGGACGTGCTTTTTTTGCTGTTCCGTCTGCATTCATCCTTGGGGAAGCCGCATTGGGATCAACAATACATTCCTCCATTGTATTCCATTCACCGCACTGGGGACATTTTCCAAGCCATGCAGGTTGAGAATACCCGCAGCTTGAGCATTTATATATTATACTTCCTTTTTTCTTAGCCATAACTTCAACTCCTTTTTGAATTCTTAAAAACTAAAACGAAAGGGCATCCATTTCTTCAGATTCATTTCCCTCTATACGGACAAGTATCTCGTTGGGAAGACACGCGCTCCACTCACCCACCGCAGAAATCGCCGTATGCTGGACACATGATTTTGTGGGACATGGGGATTCAAGGAAACGGACTCTGCCGTCTTTTACCTCTATCACCGAGACACCGAGCCTCCCCTGAACCTCGTAAGTGCCATCCTGATCCATGGAATATGAGTATTCTTTTCCCATCGCTATGACAACAAGAGATTTTTTATCTCCGCCATGAGCCTTTATGAACACAAACGAAAGAACTATCAGAGCAAGACACAGGAGAATTACAAGAATATCACCCGGACGGATTCCCGCTTTATTTTTCATTAACCTGCTCAAGAACCGTCTTAAGATTTACCTGAAGGAAACCGGTCCTGCCATTCTTGTAAAAACTGGATTCCTCCCATGCAACATAAAGAGTGTCGCCTGCAATAGCAAAATCTCCGTAAGCATAACCTGCCGGCAAAAGAGGAAGCCTGAACGCAGCCACATCTGTTTTTTCATCCTGAGCCGAAGAACTCATAATATAGGTTGTTCCGTCAGCAAAAAGAAGCGTACTGTATTTGCCACAGGAAGAGCCGTTTGCAATAAGAGGAATGGAATTTGTTCCCTGCTGGAAATAGCTTACCGCAGAGGTTCCTGAGCCATCCTTCCACAAGACAGAAATCGTAAATTCACTTGGAATCGAGGCACAGAGTCTCTTAAGGTCATCGGGAGCCGCAGAAAGAAGCTTTGGCATGGAAAGATTCCTGTATTCTTCTTCCGTAGATGTCCTGAATGTAAAAAGCTCTGGATTTGCAAGTGCCGGTGAAAGCTCGGTAAGGGGTGCGTATGGCTTCCAGTAGAAATATGAGAAGCTTACATGATCCTCAACTATTTTCTTTGCCGAGCATGCCCAGACCTCTCCATCCCAGAAATAGCCTGCAATCTGCTGTTCATCGCTGAGCTTAAGGTTATCGTAGGATACAAGCGGAAAGAATGCCCTTGCAACCGGATCATATTCAACTAAAAAAGGACGAGATGGCTGAACCGCATTTGAAATTGACTTTT
>JAGADS010000174.1 GCA_017613485.1 Treponema sp. | reverse complement strand
GTTCATTATTTTTGGAACTGCAATCGTAATCCTTGGAAACTCTTTTATGGAATCCGTTAACCGTGGTCTTGAGAAAGATTTTAGGGCTAATTACACGGGAGACCTTGTTGTGTCAGCCAATCCACCGGAAGGCACGATAATGGACATTTTCAGCGTGAACTCAAATTCATTCACCGGAGAGATTCTTCAGATTCCGGCTTTGACAGACATCGAGCAGGTTCAGAAGGTTCTGGATTCAACACCGGAGATTGAGCAGAAAACAAAGATGATTTCTACCCAGGGCATTTTGTTCAAGGGAGATGAGATTGATCTTTCTGCCATTCAGGATGATGATTCAGTAGGCGTTCTGGATATCCCTATGTTCATAATGTTTGCAGGTGAGGGAAGCAGTTATTTTGATGTGTTCGGCGGTCAGCATATAGTAGAAGGCCGAGCACTTGACTATTCCAGCGGTGACAATGAGCTTCTGATTGATACACGCATCAAGGAAAGCTTTGAGAAGTTCTTTAAGGAAAGCCTTAATGTGGGTGATGATGTTCTTGTCATGGGTGCAAATACAAATGGAGTAGTGCGTGAGGCAAAGGTCGTGGGATTCTATACTCCTGCCAACGAGCACAGCGCCATGTTCCAGACTATTTACTGTACGCCAGATTTTGCACGTGCATTTGCAGACCTGACATACGGAACCCTTATGGAGGAGAATGGTGAGTCGGGTGTTTCGCTTACTGATTTCTCTGAGGAAGACTTTTTCGGCGGTGATGACGACATCTTTGGTGACATGATCAGCGATGAGACTGATACTTTTGAGAATGCAGAGATACAGGATTATGACAGCATCCTGGGTGACACTTCACTTCGCGATGAGTTGAACAGGACGGACAACGGTGCATGGCATTTTGTTCAGGCTAAGATTGGCGATAAGACAAAGACCAGGCAGGTTGTAGCCGAGTTGAACCAGAAATTCAAGGAGATGGATCTGGATGCAGTTGCAATGGACTGGGAGGCGGCAGGTTTCTCATATACTTCCTCTGTAAAGGGAATCAATGTCCTGTTTAATGTTCTTGTAATAATTCTTGCCATTGTTGTATTCATCATCATCATGAACACGATGGTTGTTTCTGTAATGGAAAGAACATCTGAGATTGGAACAATGCGTGCCCTTGGTGCCGAGAAATCCTTCGTGCGCTCTCTGTTCAATACGGAGGCACTGATGATTACTGTGATATCTGCACTTATAGGTACTTCTATTGCCTTGATCTTTACCTTGATTTTCAACAGTCTGGGCATTGCAGTTGACTCAAACATGGTTGCAAAGGTAATTCTGGGGGGTGGCGAGATTCAGTTTGCACCCACACCGCAGATTGTCATAACAACTATTGTTGTAGTTATTATAGGAAGCCTTCTGAGCAACATCTATCCGGTTTCTTCGGCTCTTAAGATTACACCGCTCAAGGCTCTTTCTAAGGGGGCAGACTGATGACTTTACCAGAGATTACTAAACTTTCAGCCCGTAACCTGACACGAAGCAAGAGGCGCAGCGTTATTCTGGGCATTGCGATTGCATTCGGATTCTTTATCGTAACCACAATCGACGGTCTTGTTGGTGGTGCGGTAGACAATCTTGAGGATATGATAACTCAGATGGTAGGCGGTACTGTTGCCGTTACAGGATACGAGAAGCCTGCGGATCTGAACCCAGCGGACAGTAAGAAAGACAAGGTTGTGAACATTATCCGTGACCATGATTTCCTTCAGGAGATGACGGACAGCCTTGGTATTGACTACAAGTATTCATCACGCTATACAAGGACTTCTGGACAGCTGATCTTTAACGGAAAGAAGGTTGTTGCAAGCGTATATGGACGTGACTTTGCTAACGACAAGGCTTTGCTGGATTCGTTCCAGATCAAGGAAGGTGATTTTGCAAATCTTTCTGATCCAAAGGCCCTTGTCATCGGTGAGGCTTGTGCAAGGACTCTTAAGGTAGAGGTAGGCGATGAGGTTCTTGTTACCGCATCCACGATTTATGATCAGGTTGAGGTAGGGGAGTTCAAGATTGCGCTTATCGTAAAGGATACAAACTTCATAAGCGGCCTGATTACCTATGCTGACATCGAGGCTGTGAATGAGCTGATTGGAATTCCGCGCGGTGGATTCAACTTCTATTCAATCTACCTTAAGAACAACAATCAGCAGTCAAAGGCGGCTTTTGCTCTCCAGGATGCAATAAGCGAGGCAAATGTACCTGTAACGGACCTTAGGCAGGCACGCAAGGATAACCCGAATAACCCGGAGAATGCCATTGTCAAGCAGCTTACCGGAAAGGAATATAAGTGGGACGGCGTAAAGTATGCTGTAGAAGGCCTTGATGACGGTGTTCCTCAGCTTAAGACAATCATGTTCTACGTGAACCTGGTTTCCACAATTATCCTGATTGTAATCCTTTTGATAACTATGGTAGGTATCTCAAACACTTACCGCATGGTTCTCTATGAGCGCATCCGTGAGATCGGTACCATGAGGGCTCTGGGCATGACAAGAAAGGACACAAAGAGGTCGTTCAGAATGGAAGCTGTCATACTTAGCCTTTTGAGCGGTGTTATCGGGCTGGTTCTTTCTATCATCGTAATGATGCTTCTTGGAATCATTCATATAGAGAACGAGTCTGTGCAGATGTTCCTTAAGGCGGGACACATGACCTTCTCTCTTTCTCCGGTTTCCATCATCTTGCAGTATCTTCTTATGATGCTTCTTACCATGCTTGCTGTAAACGGTACTGCAAAAAGGGCAGCCAGAATGAGTCCTGCACAGGCACTCAGGACGGTTAAATAAAATATCGGGCTGTTACATTTCTTCAGCTTGTTTGTTGAATATACAAAGGCTGTTGAATGTAACGGCATGATTCATTTTTTTTTTGAGGAGTAATGTTTATGAAAAGGACATTGAAATTTATTTCTTCTATAATCGCTGCAGGTGTTCTTTGTGTTTCTGCAGGATTTGCTCAGGTCAGTTCATCTGTTGCAGAGCAGGCATATAAACTTATGGAGGCAAGTGATGACGTGCTTGCATACCACGGAGATTATTCTGCTACGATTACACTGCAGATTCAAAAGCCGGGAAAGCCGGACAAGACACTTAAATACAAGATTTATGAGCGCACCGACAAGGACCTTATGACTATTGTTCAGCTTTTTCCGGAGGCAGACAAGGGTATAGGCTATCTTCGTGACGGTGACAACATCTGGTCATACGATCCTATAAGCCGCAAGTTCACCCACTCATCATTAAAAGATGCATTGGGAGACTCTGACGTTAACATCGACGACGTAAACCAGAGCGACACCCACTGGAGGGACAACTATACTGTTACAGGTTTCAAGGAAGACGTGCTTGGAAAATATCAGGTCTATATCGTGACCCTTACAGCCAAGACATCAAAGCCTACTTACAACAAGTCTGTTTTCTACATCCGCAAGGATATTGCCCTTACATTAAAGGAAGAGGATTATTCAGGCAGCGGAAGGCTTATGCGTACTATTCTCCTTCCAAAATACACAAAGGTTCCTGCCGGTTATGTTCCTACCCAGATTATCATGAAGGATGAGCTTAACCAGGGCGAGAATACCCAGCAGAATATCTCGGACCTTACATTTGATACATTGCCAAACAAGATCTTTACAAAGGCATATCTTGAAGGATTGAACTAAGGATTAATTCATGAAAAAAACGGTTAAATTAATAGCCGCTTCTCTCCTGCTCTCATGCACTGTGCTGTGGGGGCAGGCTTCTGATTTTTCTGACGAAGCACTTTTTGGAAGCAGCGATGACGATTTCTTCTTTGATGATGGAATTGAGGAGCTTAAAACCCCGTCAAATGGGGATGGACTTACCGCAAGCCACGGTGAGCTTTTTGAGAACGGTACTGTTAAGATAGGCGGTTCCTTTGATTTGGGGCTGGACACCTATACCACGCTTTACCGCAAGGATGACGGAAAGAATCTTGGCGAGCACATCTGGGACACAAGGTTTGCACCACGGGCAAATGCACAGCTTTCTGTTGATGCACGTCCTACGCAGACCCTCCGCATGTATACTAAATTCGGTATCAACTATCCGTATAAATCAGCGGTAACTGTCAGCGGTTCGGAATATCTTGCCGGTATAGCCGGTTTGGACCCGAGTGATCCTGCAGAAGCTGCTCTCATACAGGAGGCTGCTAGGCATGTTGATGCCTCAATTGCAGTAAAGGAGCTTTTCTCTGATTTTTCTGTTGCAGACAGGGCATTTTTCCGCTTTGGTCTTCATACTGTCTCTTGGGGAACGGGAATGTTCTTTAGTCCTGTGTCCGACATGATAAACACATCCTCAATTGATCCGGAGAACACTGACGCACAGGTAAACGGAAGCCTTAACCTGCGTACCCAGATTACTTTCCCGGATTCTCAGAACTGCCTGTGGCTCTATGTGGTACCGCATTCAACCATGAACACAGCTTCTCTTAATGATCCTGGACTTCAGCCCTCAGAGTTCCTGACTAGTACTCAATTCCCGTATGAATTCCGCAAAACAGCATTTGCGGCAAAGGCAGACTTTGTTGCAGGCGGCTGGGAATTGGGAGCCGGAGCCTTGTATAAGCTTCACAATGCACCGCAGATCATGGCAACTGCATCCGGAAGCATAATCAACAATAAGGTGGCTGTCTTTGGAGAGGCTGTCCTGCGCTACGGAAGCAACATGGAGTGGGAGGCCAATGACTCATGGTCCGACAAATCCCTGATTTTCCAGGGAACAGTGGGTGCCATGTACATGTGGAAAGATCCTGAGATTACCTTTATGGGGCAGTACTACTTTGACGGCAACAAGGACGACAATGAATATGCAACCTACGGCAACAGTCTTGCTGGAACAGTGCAGTTCAACAAGATAGGAGAAACGGATCTGACAGCTTCTCTTTTCGGTCTTTTCTATTTTGGAAAATCTGTACCTGATGATTTGATGGGAGCTTGGAGCTTGTGGCAGTCCGGTGTGAATTTCCAGCCGTATCAGGGAATTCTTGCCGCTTCAATGACATGGAGCCCGTTTGACAACTTCAGCTGCAGCTTTGGCCCTTACATAACATGGTTTGCACTGTCTAAGGCCCCGGAAGTAGCCATAAAGCTTTCTTGTAAGCTCGGTGGAGGAAAATTCTAATTTTATCTGCCTGTTACGTGAATATTGCCACATGAATCTGATGTTCGTGTGGCATTTTTTTTCGTCTAAAATTCAATGACTGGGGACTTTACAAAAGCCAAAAATGTGCAATAATATAGAGATGGATATAACGGAGGAATGATTAATGGCCGATATTTCAGCTCGTATTACAAGAAAGTCACTGGCTGCAAAGAAAAAAGCCGCCATCAAGACATTGAAGGCACAAAATAAAGAAAAAATACGTGAAGTAAAGATTCAATATGCTTCCAACCCGGAACGGCTTCAGGCTCTGGAAGTGGAAAAGGAGCAGAAAAAGAACCTGCGCATTCAAAAAAGAAATGCACGTCTGGCATATAATTCAAGACTTCCCCGCCGCTACACTCTGGGCGAGGACCTGTTCAACTCAATAAGCCATGGTATCGGTGCAGGTCTTAGTGTTGCCGCTATCGTGCTTCTTGTCCTGCGTGCGGTTTTCCATGCCCCCGAGGGAGAGACACCTCTTTATGTAACCGCCTTTTCTATCTTCGGTTCATCGCTTTTCATCTGCTACATGATGTCCACCCTATATCATGCAATTACGCCTCATGGTGCAAGAAGGGTATTTTCAATCATAGATCATATTTCAATATATCTGCTGATCGGTGGAACATACACGCCTTTCGTACTTACAAGAATCAACGGAAGCAAGGCTATGGCGATTTTTATCGCGGTATGGTGTGTTGTTTTTGTGCTCAGTTTGCTCTATGCGGTTTTCGGGGCAAGGCTCAGGGCTTTCTCTATGATTACATACTGCATAATGGGCTGGCTGATTATTACTGTGTTCAGCCTCTACACCATTGATGAGCCTCTCAGTCCTGTAAGCAAGGTATTCCTGTTTGCGGGCGGCATCTGTTATACGGTTGGCGGAGTTTTCTATATTATGAGAAGTCACCGCTGGGCACACAGTGTTTTCCATGTTCTGGCTCTGGCTGGAAGCATACTCCACTTCTTTAGTGTCTACTATATAATTGGCTAAATAAGAGTTGTTTTTTTCCTGTAATCATGTTATCCTATGCAGATAGGGGGAAGAAAACAGATTCCCGTTTTTTCACGAGGTAGTATGGCAAGAGAGTCATCATTTAAACAAGGATTAAAAGTAATTCCGCTTTATATCGTAACTGTGGTCATCGGTACGGTTGTCTGTGCCGTTGCATATTCCTTATACTCGCTATGTACACACATGGTGGCTGGTGCTCAGGTTAAGATTTTCAACTTGAACTATTTTCTGGAGGGAGTTTTCATTTTCTCTCCTGCAATCCTGATTCTGAGCGGTCTCCTTACTTGTGCGTATCTAATCCGGCATCCACCGGCATCTGCTTTCCCTACAATCATCTATATGATTATCTATGCAGTGTTCTGGATTATCCTTATGCCGCTGAATTTTAAGCTTGCGGATTCATATACTATTTCACACGGAGAGACAAGTGTGTCTGAGGTCAAGCTCTCAGATGGTTTTTTCCGTGAATCATCCAATGGCAACGTATATTATTACACCAACGTCTCAGACAAGAATATTGTTGACGGTGCCTGCATAGTCACAAATGATAATCAGATTGTGTATTCATTTACTGACATTCAGCTTCCTCAGGCAGTTGACTTTTCTGATCCTCTGATTAAAAAGACAGTAGAAATGCCAAAGGTTCTTCAGGTACTGAGCAAATGGTTCAACTCATTCATGACGATTGCAAGGTCCTCTTATTCTCAGGGAACTCTTGCCTGGCTCTGTTTTGCTTCTGTGGGACTTGCACTGCTTTCTGTCGTAGGATTAAGGCAGATATCCAAATGGAGGATAATTGATCTTGTCCTTGTAATCGGAGTTACCGCCGGAATCCTTGTGCTGAACATTCTGGGCTATACCAATTCTTTTATGGATCCGCTCAAGGCAAAAGTAGACGGTATTGTTCCCAATGTAAAGAATCCGCTTCTTGTCATGATAAACATAATCATCTGCATTATCTGCCTGTGCATAGGCATCATCATTTCAGCCAAACGCAGTCATCAAAGGGCAATGGAAGATGAATTATACGGAGTGAAGCAATGAAAAAAACAATATCAATCATCTTAATATATGCCGCATTGATTTTCATCGCATGTCTGATAGGAACCTATGCATACAGACAGCTGCCGGAACTGATTCCTTCAACTAAGAATACATATCGCCTGATGAGGGCACTCAACTGGTTTTTGGAGCTTCTACCTGCAATTTTACTCAGCGGTTTTGCAATAGCATGTTCTGTAATCTGGAAGGGACAGGGGGAATTCCTTACAAAACGTTTTTCAGAGTCAATGTTGAAGCGTTTTGCATTCGTCGTTCCATTTTCGCTTGTCATGGTTTTTGTTATATGTCTCAACTCTGAATTGATTGCACCTGCAGTATATGAGAAATATCTTGGACTTGAGTCTGCCGTTGCGGATTTGAAATCGAACAAGACAACCGCCGTAAATCTTTTGAAATCGGGACAGCCGGAGATTGCATATCAGTATGCTCTCAGGGCTACACAGCTTTCGGAAGAGGATGAGGAGGCAAAGCAGCTTTTGCTTGAGGTAAAGAATGCGGTTGACCTTGCGCGCGACAGGGCACTCCATGAAAAAAAGAAACAGACTGTTGACG
>JAGADS010000173.1 GCA_017613485.1 Treponema sp. | reverse complement strand
GCAGATGGTCTTCCACGCTCAATCTACGTAATGGAAGATTCACATAATTTCGTTCAGTACTAATCTGACAGACGTTTTACTGAATGAATAATCAGGGTGCCAGGGGTTATCACTAATTCCTGGCATTTTTTATCATGTCCCGGAGGTAAGTATGACCCTAGATGAATATTGTATACCAGAAGGCAAAGAAATCCGTATTGCGATAAGCGGAAAATCAGGCTGCGGAAACACTACAGTAAGTTCTCTTCTTGCAGAGAAACTTGGGGTAAAGCTGATAAACTTTACTTTCAGGCAGCTTGCGGCAGAGAAGGGAATTACGCTTGCAGAGGTAATCGAAAATGCCAAGACCGATGACTCTTATGACATTACGGTTGACACAAGGCAGGTTGAGCTTGCACGTGAGCAAAGCTGTGTCCTGGGAAGCCGTCTTGCAATATGGATGCTCAAAGAGGCTGACATCAAGGTTTATCTCTGGGCTGATGACGACGTGAGGGCAAGCCGCATCTTAAACCGTGAGGGCGGTGACCTCGAGAAAATCAAGGCTTTTACCCGCATGAGGGACAGCGAGGATTCAAGACGCTACCTTAAGCTTTACGGAATTGACAACAACTCCTATGATTTTGTGGATTTGATTGTAGATACCACAAAGTATATACCCGAAGAGATTGTTGAGTTGATTTTACAAAAGGCTTTGGAAAAAGGTTTGGTTGAGAAAAAAGACCAGGGAATGGATGAATAGGGATGGGGCTGTCCAAAAAGTTGGTTTTGTCATTGCCGTGCTCGACACGGCAATCTGTAAATGCATTTAATGCAATTAGATAGATTATCGGGTCAAGCCCGATAATGACGGTTTTCGAACTTTTTAAACAGGCCCATGACATTGTTTTTTTTATCAGTATTTTTTGTCGGCGTATCCGATCCAGCCTTCGTTTTCGATGAGGGCTTTCTCAAATCCTTCCAGCGTGAACGGATAGCTTTTTGACAGGCTTCCTGCAATCAGCTTGACTTTCCATGTGCCGTCCTCTTTCTGCTCGATCTTGCACTGGGTGTCCTTGCTTGCGAATGTGCGGAACATGTCGTCGATATCCTTTTTGTTCATGTCCAATGCAAGAAGACCGCAGTTGTACATGTTCTGTCTGAATATGCGTGCGAAGTTCACGGCGATAACCGTATAGATTCCGTTGACTTCCAGTGCCCATGGAGCATGCTCACGGCTGGAGCCACAGCCAAAGTTTTCCCTTGTGATGATTACCTTTTTGCCGCTTACATCGGTCTTTGGATTAAAACCGTCAAGCTTAAGATCCTCAAGAAGATAGGGCTGCAGAGCCTGCTTGGTATTCTCCGTCAGGTATTTTGCAGGAATGATCTCGTCAGTGTTGATATCTGAACGATCCAGGAAAAGAACATCTCCGCCAAACTGTTTCATTTTTTTCCTCTTAATATTGTGCTTCCCGGACTGTCAATCCAGAGAAGCGTTTATTTATGGACCGCACCAGGGCTGTCCTTTTTCCAATATAACAGACTGAAAATCAGCCCTTATAAAGCTCCGAATTTGTAATTGTACCCGCTATTGCAGTTGCCGCCGCGCTTGCAGGGCTCATCAGATGGACCATTCCGCCTTTTCCCATGCGTCCGTTGAAGTTGCGGTTTGTCGTAGAGGCACAGACCTCACCTTCTGCAAGGACACCGTTACTCATGCCAAGACATGCACCGCAGGTCGGATTTGTCACACAGAAGCCTGCATCCATGAAAATAGAGATGAGTCCTTCGTCTACGGCCTGCTTAAAGATTTTTGGTGTTGCAGGAGAAACTATTCCGCGGACTCCTTCTGCAATCTTGTGTCCCTTGAGTATCTGGGCTGCAATTCGGAGGTCACTTATGCGTCCGTTGGTGCAGCTTCCGATGTATACCTGGTCAACTTTTGTGCCTTTCATCTCTGCTATTGTACGGATCTGATCTGGCTTGTAGTTGATTGTGCAGACAGGCTCAAGATTGGAAAGGTCGAATGTGTAGACTTTCTCGTACTCAGCATCCTCATCATCTATCCACTTGCTGTATTCCTTTAAGGCATCTTCCTTGCTTGCAAATTCATCCTTGATGAACGGCCACAGATATTCAACCGTCTCCATGTCAGGGAAGCATATTCCGCTTGTACCTCCGGCCTCGATAGCCATGTTGCACAGTGTCATGCGCTCTTCCATTGTGAAGTTATCCACTACTGGTCCTGTGAATTCCATGACGCAGTTTGTTGCTCCGTTGACACCGATCTGACCGATTATGTAGAGGATGACGTCCTTTGCATAAACGCCTTCCTTGAGTTTTCCGTTAAGGATGAATTTAATTGACTTTGGTTCCCTGAAAGAGCAGACTCCCTTAAGAATGCCTACCTCAAGGTCTGTTGTTCCCACGCCTGCCGCAAATGCACCGAATGCACCGTGAGTACATGTATGGCTGTCTCCCATGATTACTGTATAGCCTGGACGTACATAACCTTTCTCAGGGAAGATTGCATGGCATACACCGTTGCTTCCGATGTCAAAGAAATCCTTTATGTCATTCCTCTTAGCCCAGTCACGCAGTATTTTTTCCTGCATTGCGCATTTTGAGTCCTTGGCAGGGCTTACATGGTCAATTACTGCCTTGATTTTTGTGCTGTCAAAAACCCTGTCCATGTTCCTGTCAATCAAGTCATTGATTGCGATGGGGGTTGTAATCTCGTGGCAAAAAACACGATCCAGCTTAAGAATGTTAGTGCCCTCAAATGGCTGGTCCACCATGTGTGACTCAAATATTTTTTGTGCTATTGTCTTTCCCATTTTCTACCTCTTTTCTCTGTAAACAATTAAATAGAGTATATGAAGTATTGCGAGATTTTTCAAGTGGATAGGATTTCTAAAGGCTGCGTCAGGATACAACATTTTTCGGACTGCCATTTATAAAGGAGCGGAGATTGTCAACTACCACATTAAGAAGCCTCTGTCTTGTTTCCGTTGCGGCCCATGCAATATGAGGCGTAATCAGGCAGTTGGGGGCACCGAAAAGCGGGTTGTCGTATTTCATCGGTTCCTCAGATACTACGTCACAGGCATAACCTGCAATAACCCTGTTTTCCAGGGCCTGCCTTACTGCAATCTCATCTACAAGAGCACCTCTTGCCGTGTTTATTAAATATGCTGATTCTTTCATTACTGCGAGGGCTTTCTCGTCTATAAGTCCCTTTGTCTCTGGTGTAAGCGGGGAGTGAAGTGACAGAAAGTCTGATTCCCTGAGCAGTGTCTCAAAATCACATGGGTTCTCGATGTCGGGTTTAGGCGTGCGTGTGCATGTGAGTATTTTCATGCCGTAAGCCTTTCCGATTGCTGCAACCCTCCGGCCGATGTTTCCGTATCCGAATATGCCCAGTTTCTTTCCCTCAAGCTCGATCAGGTTTGTCTTCCAGTAGCAGAAATCAGGGGCAATGCACCAGTCTCCCTTCATAACTGAGTCTGAGTGAAGCTGTGTGTGACATGCAAATTCGCTTATAAAGGCAAAAACAAGCTGTGCGACCCCCGCAGTTGAATATGCAGGAACGTTAGTCACTGTTACATTGTGCCTTCTGCATGCCTCAAGGTCAATTATATTATATCCAGTCGCCTGGACACCGATATAGCGCAGGGAAGGGCATTTTTCGAGAATTTCCTCTGTGATTGAGATTTTATTAAGAAGTATGGCATCAGAGTCTGCGATGCGTTCAACTACAAGATCAGGGGATGTGCGCGGGTAAACAGTCAGGTCTCCGAATTCTTCAAGAGGATGCCAAGAAAGGTCTCCCGGATTAAGTGCATTTCCGTCAAGAATTGTAATTTTCATGTCAGCCGAGAACCGTTACTCCGGCAGAAGCGATAGCAGCATTTATTGCATCTTCTACGCCTGCTGTGCCTTCGTCAAAGTCAACGCATACCTGACATTTTGCGGCAGTTGAAGTAACTGCTGTAACTCCTGCAACGGCTTTTACTGCAGCATCTACTTTTGATGCAGATGCGTCATCATCCATTCCGGCAACATATATCTTTTTTTGCATTGTCGTGACTCCTGGTAATACTCTCCAATATTCATTATACAGGAGCTGTTCAATTATTGCAAGGGATTTTTAGAAGAAAATTGCATTATTTTAGCTTAAATTTAACTTAATGTGTGTTGAATAAAAGATTTTATTATGAAATTATACTTAAATTGTAGTTTTGTCTTTTTCTGCAAGAGAACGGCCTAACTGACCGCATGCTCCTCCGATTTCGCTTCCACGTCTTGTCCTGAGGTTCACGTTTAAACCAGCCTGCTCAAGCATCTGAACGAAAGACCTGCATTCTGCATTTGTGGGAGTTGAGAAGGGGAGGTTCGGAACAGGATTCCAGGGGATAAGGTTTATGTAAGCGTCAAGCCCCCTTGCAAATTCAATCAGGCGGCCTGCGCTTTCTTTTCCTGTATTCTGCCCTGATAAAAGGGCTGCCTCAAGTGTTACCCTCATGCCTGTTTTCTCTGTGTAATATTGAACGGCTTCTTTTAATTCCGGTAGGGGATTTGCCTTTGACACAGGCATCAGTTTTTCCCTAAGCTCCGGGTCTGCTGTTGTAAGGGATACTGCAAGGCGTATAGATGGACCGTTGTCTGCAAGGTCGTAAATTCCCTTTATTATGCCGCATGTGCTCAGGGTTATTCTTCTTGTGCTTAAGTTTCGGCCGTCTTTGGAGGAGAGTATTGCAATTGACTTTCTTATGGCATCAAGATTCTGCATCGGCTCTCCCATTCCCATAAAGACGATGTTGTCCAGTTTTCCCGCCTCTTTTTCGAGCATGAGGAATTCCTGCACGATTTCCCCCGCATCAAGGTTTCTTCCAAGTCCAAGTGTTCCAGTCTGGCAGAACATGCATCCCATGCCGCAGCCTGCCTGGCAGCTTACACATGCAGTTTTTCTTTCTTCCCTGTCTGTGAGCAGTACCGTTTCTATGGCACGTCCGTCCTCAAGTGTTATCTGAAGCTTTATTGTGCCGTCTTTATCTCTGAGAATGTCGGTGACAGAACTTGAATAAATGCATGAATTTTCCTCAAGCTTTTCCCTTGTGGCTTTATCGATGTTTGTCATTTCCTGAAAAGAAGAAACTCCCCTGGAAATCCACTGGAATATCTGTCTTCCGCGGAATGCAGGATCAATGTCCAGTGTAGAGCAGATCTCTTCCGGAAATAGGCCGGAAATGCATGTTTTTGAACCCATTATAGTGTTATTTCTTGATTTCCTGAAGCTTTACTATCATCTCGTTGATAGCCTGGCTTCTGATTCCAAGTTTCTGGAAAGACTGAAGGGCTTCTATTGCCTTGTCCTTTTTGCCGAGCTTTATGTAGCAGTCCGCAAGATCAATGTAGAGCCTGTAGTTCTTCTCGTCATCGCGAATGAGCCTTTCAAGACGCTGGATGGCTTCCTCGTATCTGCCTTCTCCCTTGCATATTAATGCAAGTCCAAGAGCCGCATAGATGTCAAAGTCAATGTCCATTGCACGGTTGTAGTAGTCCGCTGCTGTCTTGTAATCTCCTGTGTTCCTGTAGGCATCTCCCGCACGTGTAAGAATAACCTTGTTGCGTGGATCAATCTCAAGAATCTTGTTCCAGTATTCAACTGAACGGAACTGCTGGTTTAGTCCTCGATAGCAGTCAGCCAGACCGAATAATGCATAGAAGTTCTTCGGATCCATCTCCAGGGCACGCTCAAAATACGTAAGGCCCTTGTCAAAAGTCTTGAGCTTTCTGTGGCAGTTACCGATTGATGTCAAGACGCGGATGTCTACGTTCTGGGGGTTTACCTCAAGCATGCGTGTCCAGTAGAAGAGAGCATCCTTATATTCCTTGAAGTCATAGTGAAGGTGTCCAAGTCCTATAAGTGCATAGGCGTTGTTTTCCTCCATGTCAAGAACCTGAAGATAAAGCTGCTTTGATTTCTTGAAGTCACGGATTTTTCTGTAGGCATCGGCAACACGGGTAAGTACAGTTATGTTCCTGTCATCGTGGACAAGGTACTGCTCCCAGATTGTTATTGCCTTGTGGTACTGATTGAGTGCCTTGTAGCAGTCAGCCAGACCAAAAAGAGCGTAATTATTTCCGGGGTGGAAAGAAAGGCATTTTGAGTAGTAATCAATTGCCTCCTTGAAGTGATTCTGCTTTCTCTCGCTGTCTCCAAGTCCGACAAGGGCATAGTTATTGTTGTCCTCGATCTCAAGGATTTGCTTAAAGGAATCTATTGCCTCGTCTATCCTGTTGTCTTTGAGGTAAACATAACCTTTCTTGGATAATTCCGATATTTCGGCCGCAACACCGTCTTCAGGCTTGATGTCTATTAAGGCCATAGATGCATCATCAAAAACTGTGTTCATTTCTTTATTAGGCTCATTGACTGTATCGATGTCACTCATTTTTAATCCTCGCTTTGTAGCATTACAGAAACCATTGCAGAAAGTTTTTCAATTAACGGATCTGATTTTCTTTTATTATGTGCCAAAAGATATAACTTTAAGGCCTGCATATACTGTTTTTTCTCTGCATAGACATCACCGCATCTTGTGAGTCCGTCAGAATACCCTGTTGTAATATAAATCCGCTCTGCCATGTCATATTCACCTTTGTTGAACAGCTCATTGGCTTTGCGTACAAGTGCTACCTTTTGTTGTGAAGAAAGTCCGGATACCGGTTCATCAGTAACTTTTATAAAACCTTCTTTACCTTGCTTGCTGTCGATTTGTTTTTTTAAATCTTCATCCATAACTATCCTTTAAATATATATATAATTTTAACGCGAAAACAGATTTTGTCAAGGGTTTTTTGCCCGTTTTCTTAATTTTGGCTGTTTTCTTGGTCTGTTTCGTCAGTTTGAATATGCCTGTAAAAGTCTACAATTGAACGGCCGTATACTCTCTGATCAACACGTTCAAGGGAACCGATTTTTTCTGGAAGCGGGTCTTCATGCGGATAGTGTATGAGCAGCGTACCGCCCGGATTCAAAAGCGAGCGTTTTTCTGTTGTCTCAAGAAGTTCCCTGCGGAATTTATATGGAAACGGCGGATCAAAAAAGATATAGTCGAATTTTTCCCTGCATCTTTTTAAAAAAAGCTCCACGGCCATAAAATGACAGTTCACCCTGACACCGACTTCCTCGCACATGGCTACGTTCTTGAGTACGATTCTTGCCTTTGATTTATCCATTTCACAAAGAGAAACTGAAGTTGCTCCGTGAGAGACTGCCTCTATGGCGATGGTGCCTGAGCCGCTGAACAGATCTAAAAATGATTTCCCGGGCAGTGAAGGTCCGATTATGTCGAATATTGATTCCCTCATCCTGTCCATCGCAGGTCTGATTGCCATTTTCCCGTCAGGAACTGTTGTTGTTCTTCCCTTTAGTATTCCACCCGTTATGCGCATTCCTTACTGCCCTCCGTTCAAAGTCCAGTAAGTTGAGTCATGCTCAAGCGAGCGGTTTTCCTTGGCGTAGTCGAATGCAGTTTTTCCTGAAGAATCCCTTATTGATGTTTTGGCACCGTGGTCAAGCAAAAGCTGGATTATCTCTGTATCTTCTGTATACTGACATGCATACATGAGCGGTGACTTTCCTTTCCATATTCTGTTTATGGCGACACCTTTTTCAAGGAAAAGTTCCAGCTTTGACTTTGTGATTTCTACAGGAGCCTTTGTGCTTGAAACCGTCAGTATGAATGCCTTGAAAACTTCTTCGTCGGATGCTGTCCTGTCTGTAAGCAGTACGGAAAGAATCTCCGGGTTCTGTGAGTATTCGGCTGCCATCAGAAGCGGTGTGACATTGTATTTATTCCTTACGCGGACATAAGCTCCGTTTTCTATGAGGGTTTTTACAATCTGCACATTCTGCTGATAGCGTGAGGCATACATTAGTGCCGTCCAACCATCTATATCCCTCGCGTTGACATCTGCTCCGCCTTCAATAAGGGCTTTTACCTGCCAGTCATTTCCTGACATTGCAGCCCTCATCAGCTGTGTAACTCCGTATTCATCTGCAGTATCAGACAATGCAGTCTTTTTTTCAGTGGCTTCCGGCTCTATGCTTTCTTCCTCGATGTAGTCATAGATTGTTTCCTTTGGTCTCTCTGTTTCCTTCTTTGGCTCAGTTTTTGCTATGACAGGCTCCGGCTCTGCTGTTTTTTCTTTCTGAACAATTGGCTCTGGTTCATGTACAGGCTCTTTTTCTTGAATTACAGGCTCAGTTTCCGTCTTCTTCTCTGGTTGGATTTGAGGCAGCGGTTCAAGTTCCTCTAACTCCACGGTTTCAAGGTTCAGTGTCTCCTGTTCTGGTTCAATGAACTCAGGCTCTGCTTCTATGTCCTCAAGTTCTGGTTCCTTGTATTCCGGTTGTGGTTCCGGTTCCAGATCTTTTGGCTCAGGATATGTAAAGTCAGGTTCTGGTTCAGACAGTGGTTCTAGTTCTTCTTCCTCTACAGTTTCAAGAATAAGTGGTTCAGGCTCTGGTTCTGGTTCGATGTATTCAGGCTCAGGTTCCGGCTCTGGTTCGATGTATTCGGGCTCAGGTTCAGGTTCTGGTTCGATGTATTCGGGCTCTGGTTCTGGTTCGATGTATTCAGGCTCGGGTTCAGGCTCTGGCTCGATGTATTCAGGCTCGGGTTCAGGCTCTGGCTCGGGATCCGGTTCCGGCTCGATGTATTCGGGTTCTGGCTCTGGTTCAGGCTCTGGTTCTGGCTCGATGTATTCAGGCTCGGGATCTGGTTCTGGCTCAATGTATTCAGGCTCGGGTTCAGGCTCTGGCTCAATGTATTCGGGCTCGGGTTCTGGTTCAGGCTCTGGTTCAATGTATTCGGGCTCGGGTTCTGGTTCAGGCTCTGGTTCTTTAACTTCCGGCTCTGTGTATTCAGGCTCTGGTTCTGGTTTCTTGGGTTCTTCTTCTGTTACGATTTTACCTTCACCAAGTGTTACTGATGTTGTGCCGCTCTGCTCTGTATTGACGGTTCCGTAAAGCTGCTTGTCTTTGTTTGCCTTGTCCTTTTTTTCCTGGGACGGTTCCTTTCCGTATTTTTGGAGAATTTCAAGCAGGCCTTCCGTTGGGTTTTGCCTTGCATAGTCAAAAGCCGTCATACCGTGACTGTCTATCTTTGTTACCCTGGATTTTGTTCCAAGACCGAAAAGAGTACCCGCTTTTATGACGTACTCAAGGACTTCCGGATGAGTTGTATACTGGGCGGCATATATTACAGGTGTTTTCTGATCTTCTGTGACTGTATTTACCGAACAGTCTCCCTGCAGTACTTTTTTTACGATTTCGAGATCCCTGTCGTAATGCAGAACCATCATCAGGAATGTTTCCCGCTGTAATCCGAAAACCTGCTTGCTCAGATCCGGGTTTTTCTTGAATGCCGCAACTATTTCCTTTGCAGTTCCATTCTGTGCAAGTTTATAATAATCTGTGGTATCGACTGTATCACGGGCAAAAACAAAGAACCCTGAAAAAAGAAGTCCGAGAATGAGGAGGTATAGTTTTTTTAACATAGAATTCTTTGACATATCTATTATATTATAAGAGCAAGTTCAGCTTACGTCAAGGAAGTTGTTAAAGGTAAATCGCAGTGGAAAAAGCATGTCTGTTAGAGACGGTTGCCGGGACATGCCCGGCAATAACATTTTGCTGATTCTTATAGAACCTTATACTTTAAACTCGTCTATCTGCTTACCGATTTTGTCAATGGACGACTTCATCCGGTCTGATACCTGTGAAAGTACGGATCCTGTCTCATTGATCTTTTTGGCACCGACAGACATCTCATCCATGCTGGACTTCATTACGATGGTAGCATCCTGCAAATGCTTGACTTCAGAAAGAATGAGTTTGTTTCCTTCCTGCATTTCAATAGAAGCGTTTCGTACTTCACTTGTACTGTTGTTCATCATTTTGAGTGATTCAAGAATCTGCTTGGATCCCTCGTTCTGTTCTTCCATTGCAGTCCTTATCTGTATGACAAGTTCATCGGTAGCGGAAAGTTCCTTTGAGACAAGTGCGAAAGTGCTGCTTGCATCGGAAGAGGCTCCTACAACCTGCTTGATTGATTCCATAATTTGATTCAGCTGGTTTGTAATCTGGGTTGACTGCTGAGCTGAGGTCTCAGACAGTTTCCTGATTTCATCCGCAACGACTGCAAATCCCTTTCCTGCTTCTCCCGCATGGGCTGCCTCAATAGCCGCATTCATGGCAAGGAGGTTTGTCTGCTCTGCTATGTTTGCGATGGCCACGTTAGCTTCCTTAAGGGCTGCTGACTGATTCTCAATGGCATGAACTTTCTGACTGACTGTCTCCAGTTTTATAAATCCTTCCTGTGAATGTGACTGTAGGCCGCCAAAAGACTTGTCCATCTTTTCCATTGAGCTGCTTACGGAATTTATGTTTCCTATCATCTGCTCAACTGCACTGGAAGCCTGAGTAACCCCAGTTGACTGGCTTGAGATCATCTGGTTAAGGGATTCAATGTTGGATGATATCTCGTTTACCGCTCCTGCTGTCTGGTCTACGCTGCCTTTCTGATTGGTAAGCTGTTCCTTGAACTGCCCTATGTTGTCAAGAATCTGGGTAATCGCACTGCTCATGTCCTCGGCTGTTGCAGACATGTCTTCTCCTGCCCTGCCAAGTTCATTACGCGAATCTTTTACATCGGAAATGATGGATTGGAGCTTCTCTGTAAAGTTGTTAAATCCCTGTACAACCTGACCTATTTCGTTATTGGATTTTATGGTTATTCTCTGTGTAAGGTCTGCGTTGCCCTGTGCTATTCCGACTACTGCGTTCTTTACGATGTTAAGCGGCTTGAGGGATTTACCCATGATGAATGCCCCTAACAGGATGACGATAAGAACAATTATACCGCCGAAAATAAACGTTGCCCTTGCAATTTTTGAGCCAAGAGCATCAACTACATTGCCAGGAACCAGGAATCCAAGTCCCCACGGAGTGCCTTCTATGCCAGAATAAACAATCAAATCCTCCTTACTTCCGGTGTATGAGGCAATCCATGCGTATGAACTTTCTCCGTCCACCATTCTGCGGGAAATCTCGGAAAGATCCTCATGTCCTTCTCCAGGATTTGTAATGAAGTTTCCATCTGCTGTCGCCATAGGATGGTAAATTATGGCTCCGTTATGGTCTATAAGGAAAATCCAGATTTGGTCAGAAACCTTTACCTCTTTTACCGGTTTAATCAGGACATCTACGTTTATGACGCCTGCCACCATGGCATAAACCTTTCCGTTCTTATCCTTGACGCTTCTTGTTATGTGGATTACGCGGTTTCCTGTGGTCTTTG
>JAGADS010000172.1 GCA_017613485.1 Treponema sp. | reverse complement strand
GGGTGTCGTGTTGCCTGCCGTAGCATTCTCATCCCGTGGGGCAAGAGCTACTACGTCGGCTTCCGCTTGGTTCTCAACGCCAACTAGCTAAGAATTATGAATTAGCCTATTGAATCAAATGTCAAGTTTTTGTATAATTATTTAATCTATCTTAGAAACTTTTGAATATTTATGCGAAAACTTAATGGCGGAGGAAATCATGTCTTTTGAAACATTGGATTACAGCGAATTGATTCAGAAACTGACTAAGCTGGCACAGAATAATGACCCTATCGATACAAGCCTTTATCAAAAATATGATGTAAAGCGTGGACTCCGTTATTCAGACGGGCGCGGTGTTCTTGTAGGTCTTACTCATATCGGTGATGTCGTCGGTTACGAGATGGATGCACAGGGAAACAAGGTTGCAGTTCCAGGAAGGCTGATTTACCGCGGATACTCTGTTGAGGATATTGTTCATGATGCACAGAAAAACCATCAGTTCGGCTATGAGCAGTGCGTTTATCTTCTTCTTTTCGGTGAGCTTCCTACACAAAAGCAGCTTGATGAGTTTACCTATGTCCTTGGTGCGTTAAGGACTCTTCCTCCTAATTTCACGGAAGACATGATAATGAAGGCCCCATCCAGCGACATAATGAACAAGATTGCACGCGGTGTCCTGGCTTCCTATTCTTACGACAATGACCCGGAGAACCGTGACGTGCAGAATGTCATGCGTCAGTGCGTAGAGCTTATATCACGCTTTGGAACTCTTGCCGCCTATGGATATCAGGCAAAGAGGCGTTACTATGACGGAAAGAGCATGTATATCCACAACCCGGATCCTGCCTTGAGCACATCAGAGAATTTCCTGCGCCTTATTCGTGCGGATAAATCATATACTCGTCTTGAGGCAGAGATACTTGACCTTGCGCTTATTCTTCATGCTGAGCACGGTGGTGGAAACAACTCTTCCCTTACCATTCATGTCGTGTCTTCCGCAGATACAGACACATATTCCGCTGTTGCAGCCGCTGTCGGTTCTCTTAAAGGCCGCCGTCATGGTGGTGCCAATATCCGTGTCATGGAGATGATGGACGAGATCAAGGCGAATGTAAAGGACTGGAGCAGTGAGAAAGAGGTATCGGACTATCTCCGCAAGATTCTGCATAAAGAGGCGTTCGACCACACCGGCCTGATTTACGGTCAGGGTCATGCTGTCTATACTGTAAGCGATCCAAGAACGACACTTCTAAGGACAAAGGCCGCAGAGCTGGCAAAAGAAAAGGGCTGTGAGGAAGAGCTTAACCTTTATAATACTATTGAACGGCTTGCTCCGGGTGTCATTTACGAGAAGCTTGGGGATAAGAAGCGTATCTGCACAAACGTCGACTTCTATTCAGGATTTGTTTATTCCATGCTCGGCATTCCTCGTGAGCTGTTTACGCCATTGTTTGCCATTGCACGTATAGCAGGCTGGAGTGCACACCGCATAGAGGAGATTGTTGCGGGAGGACGCATTTACCGCCCGGCATACAAGAATGTCCTGGAGGAGCGTGAGTATGTGCCTATTGGTGAAAGGGTTCAGGCACCTATTGGACCGGACAGGGTTCAGGATGATGACGGCAGGACTGCAGGACCCTCAGACTAGGATATTTCTGATTAAACAGCATATAAAAGGAGTAAGATAAAAAATGGAAGGGGATATTTTACTGTTCATTCAAAACAACATCAGGACACCGGTTCTGGACACCGTGATGAAGGGCATTACAATGCTGGCGGATCACGGATGGTTCTGGATTACGCTTTCACTGGTATTGCTGATTTTCAAGAAGACTCGCAAAGTGGGCTTTATGTGCTGTTTTGCAATCGGATGCATGTATTTAATCAACAATGTCTGCATAAAGAACATAGTGGACCGTGCAAGACCCTATGATGTCATAGAGGGCCTCATTCCGCTGGGAAACCTTCCTGATGACTCTTCTTTCCCGTCCGGACACACGGCAATTTCCTTTGCTGTATCCGTCGTGCTGCTTTTCTCCACAAAAAAACGCTTTGGTATTCCTGCTGTAATCCTTGCATTCCTGATTGCAATCTCACGCATGTATGTGGGCGTTCATTATCCTACAGATGTGCTTGGAGGATTTGTAATCGGAACACTCTGTGCATGTATTTCACTGTGGCTTGGACCGAAACTCTGGAAAATCGCCGTAAAGATTCTTCCGTTTCTGGATGACAAGAAAAAGACAGCCTGAAAAACTCTTTCTTACTGAAAAACACCGCTGAATTCTCATATTTTTTGTTAAAAAATGTTGACGATAAGCGTATATTTTTAGTATTTTTTTCTATAATAAGAAGAATTACATTTTATCAAGAGGCCGTTCAATCATGAGCGAAGAAGTAAACGAAAAAGAAACAGAGTCAGAGTCTCAGGCAGATATTCCTGTAGAAAAGGAAACTGAGGCAGATGAAACCGAAGTTCAGGCTTCTGAGGAGACAGTGACCGAAGAGGAATCTCAGGAATCAGAGCTTTACAAGGCTAAAAAGAGGATAGAGGAGCTTGAGGCGGAGGCTGCGGATTACAAGGACAAATACCTTAGGGCCGTTGCTGATTTCCAGAACCTCAGGAAACGCTCAATTCAGGAAAAGCAGGAGGCATTCGACTATGCCAATACAAACCTGCTCAAGGACCTTCTGGACAGTCCGGATAACTTCGACCGTACGGTGGAGGCTGCTTCCAGTGCAAGTGATCC
>JAGADS010000171.1 GCA_017613485.1 Treponema sp. | reverse complement strand
TTATGAAAGTGCAGGGATGGGGTTTTACGTTCGTTAAGAATGTAACATCGAAAAAAACTTCTTTTGATTGTGCAAAAATCTGCTATTTGTGGAATCAGCGTTCCAAAAATCGGAAAAAACTAAGCTTGAATAAATCCAATACAATTACCATACGAAAAGAAACCGACACACGAATGTTTTAGGACTGACAAAAAAAGAACCCGCCCAAATTGCTGAGCGGGTGTGTTTGTTGAGTGGGGAAAAATGTACTTATCGATCTATGTCGGAATACTGTTCATCAGTTGTGGGGTCGTTGTCGCCGGCTATGTTTATAGATCCAATGTTATAACGATTATTATTATCATCATATGTAATCTTAAACAACTGTGCATTTGTGCGGCTGTCGTTTGATGCCCACTCTCCGTTGTCTTTTTTCACAAGACCAAGTGCACGGTAATTTGTACCTGCCCATGAGCATTCACTTGAGTTTTTCCATCCGTATCTGTTTGAATGAGAACCTAATTTTGAATCTTCTGTAGTGGCCGATTTTGTTGTATCCTGATTCCACTGATTGAAAAGACCGCCTACTACTTTTGTACCGTCTTTTCCAACCGTTGTTGTAAGCATGCGTGCATAACCGCCTATCGTTCCATCTTCCAACCTGTAACGGAAGTACTCGATGTCACCGTATTCTTTTGTTGTTGTTCCTGATTTATAGCGTGACTGGATGTAAACACCGTTTGCAAATGCTCCGCTTGAACCGTCATTGCCTATAGCTGTGATAGATTGAAGAGAATCTTGACCAAGAAGGGCCAAACCTGTTGGTGTTTGGGAAGGGGTAAGTGTCCCGTATTTCCACATATTCAGGAAGTCTGCCTCTGTCCAATCTTTTACATCATTATATGTGTAACCAGTTATTTTTGATTTTCCAGAATAATCTTTCAATTGCACTCCATACTCATAATAAAGAATGAGAGAACCTGCACTGTAACCGCTGTTTCCCTTTAGCTGATATCTTCCTGTCCAGAATGTTTCGTTTACAAGATCTCCTGAATCTAGTTTACTTTTATTGTTTGCTCTTCTAAGATGCTGCTTAAAAGTACCTCCGTTGCTGAATGCGTTTTCTGATGTACCGTTAAAGTCCCATTCGATCTGATATAAATCTCCATTGGTGGCTTTATAATAGTCAATGCGTTCTCCATTTACGAAGTCTGTTGTTTTCCAATACCCGTAGAAGTCGTCTTTGCCGAATGAGTCCGGACAACCTGTCAGGGCGATGGCAGCTACGGATGCTACCATCGTTTCACAGGGGAGTTCCCCTGTGCGACCCCCTTGACCTCACTGTTACATTATTTTTTCAATGAACCCTACAAAGGTTTTGAAATCATCCAGATGCTCAGTGATGATAGAGAAAACAATTTTACAGTCAATATCCTCATATTGGTGAACTGCAATGTTTCTGAATCCAACAGCATGACTTAATTGCTCTGCATTTTCCTTTGAGATTATCAAATTTTCTGCAAGATATTTAAATGTGTCTGCCATAGTTGAAGGTGTTTGCGTTTTGTAATCAAGTAGAATATGATTTCCGACATCTACGCAAAGTTGAACTGCCCGTTGAAGATTCAAAATGATTATTTCCTGTTTATCTATATTCTGTTCAAGTTCTTCAAGTTTTGAGATGTTCTGATCTTTGATTCTGTGGATACAACGGATCAATGATTCAAGCTTATTTTCTAAAACCTCTTTATCCATTTATAAATCTCCTGATTTTTTCCCTGCGCATGTATTCAATGGTAGGGAGGAAATCTTCCTTGAAGCCGAGTGCCAGGGAAAGGTATTTAACAAAAACTGTTTTTGATATCTTTATCTTGATTCCGGTGGTCATAATCTGATAAAGAAAAAGTCCTTGAGCTTTGGATAAATCTGCAAGATCTATTTCCCTGTGTGTCAAAAGTGCCAGTTCAGTTTGAATTGTTGCAAGCCTTTCATAATCAAGTATGTTTTCACTATGTATTGCAATGTCTATATCGCTGCGGTCATTGTAACAGTCTTTGGCGAATGAACCGAACAGAAGAACCGTATCTATGTCGGATTTGTGAGAAAAATAATCTGTAAGCGCTTTTTTAACCTCTTCTGCGTCCATGGAAACAGTATATCACAGAATTCAAAATCCTTGTAGAAAAAAAATTCAAAAATTTCTCTAAATTTTGTGCAAAAATTTGTTTAAAACGCATTGCCTGATACCATACACCAATGATACTGGAAATGATGGGTTTACCAATCGACTTTCTGAGATTGTGAAAAAGCTTAAGGAAAACGAGAAATTCAGGAGTGATTATCTAGCCATGAATTTACACGATTTTGACATCCGCGAAGAAGGTATCTCTCAAGGGATCTCCCAGGGTATCCGACAAAAAGCACTGGAAAGTGCTGTAATCCTTGTGAAAAAGTATAATGCAAGTCCCGAAACTGCCGCAGAAGACATGGACATTCCTGTGGAACTCGTTTTGGAAGAACTTGCCAAGGATACGGTTTCCCAACCATAAATAATTCATGCTAATTTAAGTTTTCTCCATTATTTTTGTAACAAAATGTTGATTATTTCGTTTGTTTATTGTACATTTTAGTTAAAATGTGCTTAAATACTGTGAAACATGCTATTTTTAGGAGGAATTTACATGAAAAAGATAACTAAAATATGTGCTGTGTTAGCAGCATCCGTAGCTGCCATCGCTTTTACCGGTTGTCCGGACGCAGCTGATATCTTGAAGAGTTTTGGAAAGGATGACCTGTATGGAACATGGATGACACTGGAGTTTGATAATAATGGAAACCGTAAGGATTATTACATCAATACTTCTAATAACGATCCATATGTTGTAACATGGAAATTTGACGGAAAGTCAGAAAATATGTTCAATGGTAACGGAGGAAACTTCTGGCAGCATTTGGTTCATTATACAAGTGTTACAGATAACGGTAATGGGACTTATACCTTTGGAACAAAGGACAAAGAAACATTCTGGTATGGAGAATATGCTATAAAGGGCAATTCAGGCTACAGCAAAGGAAAGCTTTATCTGTATTATGAATGTGGTTATGAATTGTATGCTGATGGTGTACAAAATTCAGTTTCTTTGGATACACTTAAGACTTGGAAAACAAGTGACTTCCTCTCTGCCGCCGGATTGACAGGATTAACCGATGAGAAATTAATAAACAATATTCAGACAGATACCACTACTCATAATAAGTACTACAAGAATAATAATGTTACCATCCAGATTCGCGAAGTTGATGGTAATAAACAGTGCAGTGATATTGAATACTTCCGCTTTAACCTTAAGGATGGTTCTTCTTCCGGTTATACACGCTTGATGGCAACTGTTGTGGATAAAACTGGATCAGGTAATATCGGTGGTATTTATGACCAGTGGGCAACTACAAATTACGATTCTTTCACAGGACAGTACCAAGGTGGTTATAAAGTTCATGGTTCCAGTTCTTGGTCTGGACAGACAACCAGATACATGGGACGCATTTCTGTATCCAGTACTCCACAGAATCCAAGATGGCTCTATTCAAATACGAAAACTAATGATCAATTATTCAAAGTAAATGGTCAGCTTATATCTGAGAATGATTCAACTAATTATGAAGATCCTAATGCAGAAGTAGATGCAAGGGCCGA
Source organism: Treponema sp. (assembly GCA_017613485.1). The sequence goes on along the minus strand of JAGADS010000171.1, from coordinate 3,374 downwards.
AGAATAACCCCGCTTAACATTTCATATTACCCCGGTGGACAGGTTCTGCCGGGGATTTTTTTTGTCAATAACCTTGATATTTGTGCAAAATAGCGGTTTACAAACTTGAAAACTCCCTTGAAAAAGTGTATTCTTTAAGAGAGAACTCGCTTGAAAAAGTGCAGTAAAGTGACAAAAACTCCCTTGAAAAAGTGCAGATTGAGGTAAAAGCCACAACCGGGAACTCAAAATCTGCAAATACTGTCCTGAAAAATCCGCAGTATGATGTTGATGTCTGCTACAAGCTATCTGAAAACAATATCGCTGTGGCCGGCGGTAAAATTACACTACCTTATTACATGTGCATCTTCCTGTAACGGCTTGAATTAAAGATAAGCATTTATGAAAAAAGAATGGCATGTCTTGATTCTGCGGAAGACTTTTCACAAGCCCTTATGCAAAAACTCTTGAAAAGCTAATTAACCATAAATCTTAAAAATCTCTATTTACAAGTTCAGAATTTGACGATATAATGATGATGGGGGTGTATATACTGCATTTTTAAAAAGGAAAAAAGCAGTTTTATATCTAAAATTCGAGAGTTTATTTTGTAATGTGGCAGATTTATGTTTAATCGGAGAAAAGCCGGCATTATTGCTGTGCTAGTATTTATCAGTTCTAATTTACTCTTTTCCTATGAGTTGACTTTTAAGCTGACTCCCGGTGCGTTCTTTCCGTTTGTTTCCAGCGGGCAGAATTTTGACGTAGCCGGATTCAGCGGTTTTTTTGATACAGGCCTGAATGTCAATAATTTCCTGAATGTCGGAACTGAATTCGGTTTTCTCATGATTCCAAAGAAAAATTCCTCGGAGCTTCAGGAAGATGTCTCAAAGAACATTGTTGCGGTTCCTGTGGGTCTGCATCTTGAGGGAAACTGGTATGTCTCTTCAAGAATGGAGATAGATACCGGTCTTGCGCTTGGTGTCGGAATGGCGATGAACGGCAGGCTCACTGATTATTCTCCGTGGGGAAGGGTCTACGGCGGTGCATCGTTCAGGATAAATCCCCAGTGGTCAGTCGGTCTTGAAGCCTCTTTCTTTGCCTATCAGTCTCACTCAATAATCGCAAAGCCTTCTATCGGTGGTCCTTCCATCGGGCTGTCCGTAAAATTCAAGCTGGATACACAGAAGATTACCGGAAAGGTTGATGCCTCAATCGAGCAGGACGAGGATATTTTCCCTCTCATGTCAACGCTTTACAAGGAAACGCCGTTTGGTACTATATATATAGAAAACAATGAGTCGGCCGAAATCCATGATGTCAAGGTTTATTTCCGTACGGAAAACTTTACGGCATCTGATATTTTGTGCGGAGAGGTTGATTCAATTGGAAAGAGGGAAGTTGCAGAGATTCCTCTTGTGGCTGACTTTAACGAGCGCATCATGATGTTCAGTGAGGCAGGTGACATTCCTGGTGAAATCGTGGTTGAATATACCCTGCTTGGCCAGAAGCGTACCTCTGTTGAGTCTGTGGTCGTGTCGGTATACAACAGGAACCAGTTCCGCTGGGATGATCCTAATGCCATTGCCGCCTATGTCTCGGCCAAGTCTACGGAAGTCATGGAGCTTTCCAAGTATCTTATCGGTGTTGCACGTAACCAGCTGCGTACGGGTCTTAACCGCAACCTTCAGTTTGCAATTTATCTTTATGAGGGCATGAGGCTTTCGGGAGTTGAATGCAAGAGCGATAACTCAACTCCATATTCAACAAGTCATCTGGACAGCGACATTCTTGATTATATTCAGTATCCGTACCAGACCATGCTCTACAAATCGGGCGATGTTGATGACGTGGGTATCCTGTTCATGGCGATGCTTGCTTCTGTCGGTATTGATGCGGGATATATTCCCCTTGACGATGATTTTATCGTGCTTGTTGACCTGAACATGAAGGAATCCGGTATTGGCGATGCATTTGACGGACGGGACCGCATTATCGTGATGGACGGTCAGGTCATGGTTCCTGTCTCCATGTCTACCTTGCGCGAGGGATTTGTCAACAGCTGGTACAATGCAGTCGGGGAAATCATTGATGCCGCGGACAATGGCGGAGACCTTACATTCTATGCGCTTAGGGATGCATGGGAGTATTACCCGCCGGCTTCTGTAACAAATACAGGTGCCACGGTAGAAAAGCCTCTTGAGGATCCTGTTACTGCCGCTGCCGAGACTGACGTAGCCAGATACATAACCACAGAATTCGGTCCACAGATTGCGGCCATTCAGAATCAGCTTGCAGCAAAGGGAATTTCTGTTGAGCTTCTGAACAAGCTTGGCCTCCTCTATGTTCGTGCCGGAATGTATTCAAGTGCAATTCCTGTTTACGAGCGATCTGCTGCCATGGGTTCTGTCAGTGCAATGAACAATCTTGGAAATATAGCAAGCCTTCAGAAAAGATATGAGGAATCAAAACTCTGGTATGAGAGGGCTTTGAACCTGTCTCCGAACAACAGTACGGCTCTGCGTGGTCTTAACCGTGTTCTGGAACAGCTTGAGGAGTAGGAGAGGGGTATGAAGAGGTCATCAAAGAAATACAGGAATCCTGAGAAGAGGGAGAGAAAAAGCCGCTCAAAGAAAATGCTTGCCGCTGGAATGATGGTATGCCTTGGAAGTCTTCCGTTATGGTGTGACGACGAGGTTCTTCTTACCATTTTCCCGAGTGCATCCAAGTCTGTGGGTTCCTATGCAGATATCCAGTATGATTTCGGTGTGGGTGGAAAGCTCACGTGGCGTAGAAACGGAAACCTTGATTTCTTTGTTGAGGGTGACTACAAGAACCTTACCCTGCCAAACGTATCCTCTGCAACCCTGATTAACGGCGGTGTTGGAGCCGGATATCATCTTCCCATAAACGACCGCTGGGGTGTGAACATGAGTGCCCAGGTAGGCGGTTACCGTGCTTCAAAATCGGACGGTGTGCTTACGGGGCTTTCAGGTGGACTCAATATCTCAGTGACATACAGAATCAATCCGACTGTCTCGGTGGAGGCTGGTGCTGCCGCAAATCATTATGTTGCACAGCCAGAGCCTCTGCTTACTGATGTTGGTGCCTCTGCAGGTCTTACGGTGAACCTTACTAGGGCATTTACTGATGTATCGAACATCAAGATGGAGACAAAGGAAGTGCTTCCTGTGTTCCCGGTGCTCTATTCATGGTACAAGAACAACTCATTTGCCAGCGTGGGAATCACAAACGAGGAGGATGCTGACATAGAGAACGTTCAGGTTAGCTTCTATCAGCCGCAGTACATGAGCCAGCCGAATATCTGCACGTCTGTGGAAAAACTCGGCAAGGGTGAGTCTTTTGATGCGGAGCTTACGGCATTCTTCAACGAG
>JAGADS010000170.1 GCA_017613485.1 Treponema sp. | reverse complement strand
CGGCAGGTCACTTGATGCAGGGGCATTTCCTTCAGGAGTTACACATACATAATCAAACTTAAGCGGATTACCCTTCTTTGGGAAGCCCGAGACATTTTTTGCAGAGCTGAGACCAATATAGAATTTTGCAGGATGAACAACCGCTGCCGCAGAAGATGATATTGACTGGTTTCCAGAGTCAGCTACAGATGCCTCCATGCGGTAACGGTAAGCCATGCCCTTGAGTTTTTCTCCTCCAGTCTTTACGTTTACCGATGCCTTTCCGTCTGCAGAAAGCTTTCCAGAATCTGAATCAAGTGAAGTTGTTCCGTCGTATCCCTGTGTCGGGCCAAAGCTGTATTTCTCAAATTCAACACCCTTTGCCTGGAATCCCTGAGGAGAGCGTGTCCAGTAGGCATCATAAGTTGAGTCTCCCATGCTTCCGCCGCCAAGATACTGTGCTGCTATCGTTGCAGAAAGCGTGTCGCCGGAATAATATGTCATGTCCGCAATGGAACTGTTTACCTCAAAACGAAGCCTTTCAAAGAACTGGATCTGAACATAAAGCGTTTCATTTGCACCGGGGTGGCTGTATTTAAGGCAGTATGTGCCAGGCTCTACATCATCAGGAATCTTGAACTGTCCCCATCCTGTTCCGTTTGCCGTTGTCTTGTCATTCTTTGTTGCAATTATAGTTGAATCCCATGAACCGTCGGTAAGGCTTATCGTATAGTCACCCTGGTAAGGCCTGTATTCACCAAGCTTGAGCTTGCGGTCGATGATCCTGAATGTCATTGTCTCGCCTGGTTTGTAAAGTCCGCGGTCGGTAAAGATAAAGACATTTTCCTCCTCATCCTCTGCGTATGACGGTGAGCTTACACGGTCAACAGAAGATGCCCACATGTTGTGGCTTGTAGGATTGAATATGGCGCTGTCATCGGCAGTCTTAGCCTGAATGTAGATGTAATCGCTGTTATTAGAGGAAAAAGTTCCTGCCGGTATGTTTATAACTGCAAGTCCGTTTGCATCCGTGCGTCCTTCTGCAATGGCATTGTCTGCATCAGATTCCCTGACAACCTGCTCTGAATCTATCCTCCATGAAATCTTCCTTATATTTACGGTTGCATTTTGTACAGGCTCTCCTGTCTTTAAGCTTGTGACAAGAACCGCAGCCTTGTTGTAACCGTAACGGACTGTCATACCAAGATCCGTAACCTGAATAATCTGCTCATTTTTATGGTGTGAGATTTCGGAGACTATTTCCTCGGTGCGCCAGTTTTTATAGCGGTATTCATAGGCAACATCGGCATTGAATGCAACTGCTCCGTGATACTGGCCAGACGATGTTTTATCAAGGAATCTGTCAAGGTCAACTGTCTTTACAATCCTCTGATTCTCTGGATATCCTGAGTCAATCAACTCGCTGTAGGAGTCCTTGCTGCTTTGGGAACCGTTTGCATTTGTAAGCGGTGTTACTTTAAAGTAAGATCCTTCCTTTACGTTCTGGAATGCAAAGGCAAGACGTGGTGCAAACTGTGCCTCCAGCATGTTCATGCCAGAGTTCTTGAAGTTGGCATAGCTTGCGGCTTTGGGTACTTTTACGGTAATCGATTCTTTTTCTGCAATCTTTCTTCCATAAGTATCCTCAAGACCTGCATCAAGAGTAAGCGTATAGGTTGAATCATATTTTACAGGCAGACTGTGAATGATAAGATTCTTTCCCCTTATGGCAATGTTCTTTTCTGTTACTGAACCGCCTAGACTTGTCGTTACAAGGGAAGCAATCTTTTTTTCCTGTCCGGTCTTTAAAATCGCCGTGTAGTGGAATTCAACAGGATTTGTATATTCAGAATAATAAGTGTCATCCGTTGTGTATGACCTGAGGGTAAAAGGCTTTAGAGTGTGGAACTTCAACTGCTGTGCCTCAGGAGTAGGATAGCATCCCTCGTCACAAGAAGCACCTGCAGGAAGCTCAACTATCAGATCAACATCGGTATCAGGAGCAGAATCAAGTGTAAGACGCACAAGGTTTGGGGAATAATCGGAATCCTCGTCATTAGGCGGAGTCTCCAGTTTTGCAGAGCATGAGAATGTCTTTGAGCCGGCGGAAATCTTAAGCTGTGTCTTGATGAAATCTGGATTTACCGGGGCATTGAAAGCTAGAACAATATCACGTGCCTGATCCGGAGGTACACTGTCGCTGTCTACATAATTTCCTTTCTGGATTTCACCATAGCCTGGAATGATTGCCGTCATTTTAAGCGGCTCGGTGTGGAATTTATATTCAAGATTACCGGTAATTGATTTTCCAAAGGCAGAGGTAATATCTGGAGCAACCTTTACCGTATATTCTTTCTGAGGAATGATTGCCTCGCTGGACTCAAAGCTCAAAAGGGAAGTACCGTACCAGCGGAAAACACCCTTAAGCTCAGGTTCAATGCTAACATAAGGAGACTTATCAGACGGGTCTCCCAGTTTCTGCAGGGCAATTACAGGCTCTGAAAACTGTATTTGAATTGAGGGATATTTCACCCCTGTCGGAAGCTCTTCTCCCGGAAGAAAATCTATGACCTCAAATACATCGGAAGCGGAATTCTCACCCGGCTTTATAGATGCCTTGAGTGCGTCCACCTTATTGGCAGATCCGCCACAACCAGTTAAAAGAGAAACAAAAATCAAAAAAACAAAAAGGGGTAAAGACTTTAAAAAACTTTTCATGTTATATCACCTCAATTATAATATTATTACGTATAATAGAAAAAATCAACATATTGCACAAATAAATATGTGATTCCATTATAGACATGGCTCTTCATTCAATGTAAGATAAAAACAGCCAGGTGAACAATCTTTACTAAGGAGCAGGCATGGAAAAGCGAAGACTTACTAAAAAGGAAATGTGGATTTTTGCAGTCGGACAATTCGGCTGGTCAATTCTTGGTGGCATTATAAATGCATGGCTGGTTACGTTCTATCTTCCTGTAAAAAGCGATTTGGAAAATGGAGCCGTTCAGTTTATAAAACCGGGACTTGTTGTTGCCGGAGTTTTAACTGTGCTTGGTATCATTACCGCTGTATGCCGTATATTCGATGCCGTAACCGATCCGTGGATTGCCTCCCTTTCAGATAAATCCAAAAACCCGAAAGGCCGCCGTATTCCATTTATGCGTCGTGCCGCAATACCTTTTGCAGTTGTCACCGTCCTTTTGTTCTGTGCTCCGGTAAAAGCAATCAGTTCAATCAACACATTCTGGATTCTTGGTTTCCTCATTCTCTTCTATTTATTCATGACGATGTACTGCACTCCGTACAATGCACTCATCTCTGAATTCGGAAAGACACAGGAAGACCGCATGTTCATCTCCACCGCCATTTCCCTGACTTACTTTGGTGGCCTTGTCCTGTCATATACTCCGTTCGTTTTTGCAGGAATGCTCCGCGGGGTTGTGGGATTCAACTGGTCATACCGCATCTGCTTTATCGTACTTGCCGTAATCGCCCTTATTGCAATGCTCATACCGACATTCCTTCTTAATGAAACAGAAATTGTTGAAGGCACACCATCTGAATCCAATATGATGAAATCGCTGACCTCTACATTCAAGAACAAAAGCTTTTTGATTTTCGTGCTTTCCGACATTGCCTACTGGATTGGACTTACGCTTTACCAGACTGGAATGCCTTTCTTTGTCAAAGTGAGCATGGAGCTCCCCGAAAGCTATACGATGATTTTCCTTGCAGGCATGACGATTCTTTCTGCATGTTTCTATGGAATCGTGTCTAAGATGGTTTCAAAGTGGGGCAAAAAGAAACTTGTCATAACTGGGTTTATCGGGCTGGCACTGGCTTATGTCGTTACGGCGCTCATCGGACTCTTGCCAATTCCCAGCATGGTATACGGTGTCCTGATGGTCGTGATAGCGGCACTTCCCATGGCACTTCTGGGAATTATTCCGCAGGCGATCGTGGCAGACATTGCAGAGGAGGAGGCAATCGTCACAGGCGAGAACCGTCAGGGAATGTTCTTTGCAGCACGCACTTTTGCAATGAAACTGGGACAGAGCATTTCAATGCTGCTTTTCACTTCCCTTGCAATTCTAGGAGCAAGTCAGGACCTTACCAGCAACGATATCTCGGCATCAAGCTATGGACTACGCATCGTCTCTATCTGTGCAATCGTGTTCTGTATTGCCGGAGCCTTTATCCTGAGCCTGTACAACGAAAAGAAAGTGATGAAGACTCTTGAATCAAAGAAAGGAGACTTGAATGGATAAATCATCATGCATCTTTGGAAATCCAATTGATTCAAAAACCATACGTGCGGCAGAAAAATCAAAGGCCAAATTCATAAAGAAATACGGAGATGATTCAGGCGTTAAATATGAGGCTTCTTTTGACCCGATAAAGACACTCGATTTTATTGATACCGACAATATCGTCCTGACACCCTCCGGAAAAGAAGAAAAGGCAGATGATTCCAAGGCCGAGTTTGCACAGAACGCCCTAATCGTAGGTAACATCCGCAT
>JAGADS010000169.1 GCA_017613485.1 Treponema sp. | reverse complement strand
TAGGGACAGTCATCATTTTCCTTTTCCCAGTCGATTAAAGCCTGAAGGTTTGTTCCTCCGCCACTGACTAAAACTGCAATATCCCTTTTCATGTCATGCTCCGAAATGAATTAATTTTGATTAGAAATAGAAAGCGGTACAATGCCCGATGGTGTAAACTCACCGTGTAAAGCACCCCATAAAGCCGCAAAAGAATATGATGAATACGAATAGCCGAACAGAATCGTGTCTGCCCATTCAAATCCGTCCAGGACATAAACCGGTGAAAGTATGGAGAAAATGATTACCCTCTTGTTCAGGTATTGCAGCCTGCGTGCTATGTTTGCAGTGTGCCAGTCGTATACCGTAACGATGATGGTGTCATATCTTCTTGCAACATTTTCGATTCCCTCTGCATTCCAGTCTGAGTAATTGCTCTGATCGTCTGCAAGCTCATAGCTGTAGTGGAATGTGTCTGCGTTGGGAAAACGTTTTCTTCCTTCCTCATAAAGCGAAAGGAATGGTCCTGCGATAAGAACCCTGTCATCGTCCGATGCCTTGAGAGGATAGGCGCTTCCCTGCTTGTAGAGGGTAATTGAGCGGCATGCCTGATCCATGAAGAATTTCTGTCCCTCCTTGTCCGGTATGCTCTCGTAGATTGTCGCTGCATCCGGGTAAAGCGGTGCTGCGTTTCCACCCTTGAAATAATTCAGCTTTGCAAGAATCACACGGTATGCGGCATCCTTAATTCTTTCCCTGAATTCCGGTACAGTCTTCATGCGGTTAAGGTTGTCAGTCCACATTGCACTGTTGAGTCCTGCTGTTGAGGAGCTGATTATAATGTCGTTGCCTGCCTCAAGTGCCATTGTAACGGAGCGTGAGAATGAGCCTGCAAAATTTGTCGAGCCGTTCATCTGCATGTCGTCGGTTATGATAAGGCCCTCGTATCCAAGTTCTCCACGCAAAACATCGGTAAGCATGTAACGTGAGAGGGAAGCTGGTGTGCCGTCGCTTTCTATCTGCGGAAAAGAAAGGTGGCCGCTCATTATTGCAGGTATGCCGGATTTTATCAGGTATTTGAATGGAACAAGCTCCCTGTTCATGAGGGTTTCCTTGGAGATGTTGATCTGAGGAAGTCTGCCGTGACTGTCAAGGCTTGTGTCGCCGTGTCCCGGGAAATGCTTTGCAGTTGGAATGACACCTGCCGCAATTGAACCCTGTGCAAATGCTTCTCCAAGTATACCTGCGTTTTTGGGATTGGAGCCGAAAGAGCGTGGTCCGATTACTGTTGAGTCAAGGTCGGTGTAGAGGTCTACTGTGGGGGCAAAGTTCATGTTGATGCCAAGTGCCTTTATCTCACGGTTAAGATAGTAGCCTGAATAATATGCGTCAATTGGATATCCTGATGCACCGATTGCCATGTTTCCCGGAGTCTCTGATGTCTCTCCCTTTACATGCCTGATCCATCCGCCTTCCTGATCTGTAGCAACAAAAAGCGGAATCTTGAATCTGCATGTCTGCGACTCTTCCTGAAGCTGCTTTACGGATCTTGCAACCTGCTGTATGTTGTTTGTGTTCCAGCCGAAAACCTTTACGCTTCCAAGACTTCTCTGTGTGACCCATGCATTTAAAAGAGAACTTGGTTCTGCTCCTGCCCAGCCGAACATCAATGTCTGTGCAAGTAACTCGCTGTCATCCATGCGGTCTGCAATTGCCAGTGCCAGGGCATCGTTATCGTAATTGCTCCAGAACGTAATGTTTGCCGGAAGTGCATCCGCCGCGGCCTGCCTTGAAACCGAGACAGAACTTCCCTGAGAAAACAGTCCTGCTGTGATTGCAAGCGGAATTGAAATATATGAAAGGATTTTTTTTATTTTCATTTATATTCCTCGTTTCTTAACTGACGTATATAATTCAATGCGGAATGTGATGCGACTGCTCCATCGGAACATGCCGTTACAATCTGCCTGAAGGATTTTGATCTGACATCTCCGGCCGCAAACAAACCGGGAATTGAAGTTGCCATGTCCTCTCCTGTTACAATATATCCTGCCTCATCAGTCTTGAGATTTGAGATAAGCGAGACCTGCGGAATCATGCCGACAAAAATAAAGACCGCCGAAGTCTGGAGTGTAGATTTTTCTCCGGTTACTGTGTCAGAGAGCTCAACAGAAGAAACATTTGTATCACCTGTAATACGTGAAACTTTGGAATTGAATCTTACGGAAATCTTTGGGTTTGAGAGAACTTTATCTGCAACTGCCTTTTGTGCCCTGAACTGATTTTTCCTGTGCACTACTGTAACATGACTGCAAAGTGTAGAAAGATAAACCGCCTCATCACATGCAGAGTCACCGCCACCGACGACAACAACATCCTTCCCCTTGAAAAAAGGTCCGTCGCATGTAGCACAGTATGAAACACCGCGTCCTGAAAATTCCTTTTCACCTTCAACACCGAGAGTCCTGTGTTCTGCACCAGTGGCAAAAATCAATGCAAGTGAACTGAACTCAGCACCGGAAGTTTTTACTGTAAAATGGTCTCCAATCTTGTCAATTGAAGAAACCGCTGCCTGCTTTATACTGGCACCAAATGCCTCCGCCTGATTTTTCATTGTTGAAATCCACTGCCACCCGGAGACAGAAGGAAATACGCCCGGATAGTTTTCAAGATTGAATATGTTTGCAGCCTGTCCGCCTCCAAGGCCCTGATCCAGTACGAGGGTCTTTAGGTTTGCCCTTGCAGAATACTGTGCAGCCGAAAGACCTGCGGGACCTGCTCCTATTATTATCACTTCATATTCATTTTCTTCTGAGTTTGCCATAAAACAGATTATAAACTAATTGCCTAAAAGTTTAAAGATGTAACAAAGGAAAGCCGGTATGCCCTGTTTGTTTTTTCTCTTGGATAGTAAATGAATCTTACTCCTAAATCCTGGACAAGCGATGATGATGCAAAAATTCCAGTGTTTAAGGTGCCCGAGACTGTTGCCGTCAAGCTGATGGAATCTATGTAATTAAGTTTTTTCGTGGTAAGAGTGTCATACATATTCAACAGCGAGACATTGGAACTCGTGTCATGAAGGTTAAAGGAATAGTCTCCCCTTAGTGTTATGCGGTTGAAGAAAAGAGGGAAGAACGTAAGGCCCTTTTGTATTTCTGCAGAGAATAAAACAGAACTGACTGTACCTGCAAGTACAACTGAATTTGACGGTGCAAAAAATGATGAGATTTTTACCGGAAGATTGTATGTCAGGTAAGTTGAGCATTCAAACGGAAGCATCCTTGGAAGTGCAACGATTAAGGCAGGATAGACGTTCTGGTTGAATACGCCCTTTGTGAATCCTGAATGATCATCAAAATAATTGCTTGAAAAAATATCATAGTTCAGCTGAAGGGCAATTCCTCCCGTGTTGAATCTTCCCGTACCTGCCTGCCTCATTGATGAAACCTGAATTATCAGGCTGTTGTTGAACGTAAGGTAAAAGGTCGGGTCTATGTTGTCGTTGGAATGAACAATGTATCCTTCTGCATTGATATATATTCCGCTTTTGCTTGTCTCCTGATGCCCCAGAAAAACAAGGAAATTGTCCTGCGCCAGAAGATAGAAATGATTATTGAGTGAAAATCTTGTATTGAAAGTTGAGCTTACAGTTCCCTGTAAGAAACCGTCTTTGTTGAACAGTACTTGCGGTACGATCTGATAGTTGAAAAAAGAACTGTTTCCTCCCCCGCGTAATAAAGCCATAAAGCCACCCTTTGAATTTCCCCAGGGAGTGATGCCGCCTCCGAGTGCAATATGATTTCCGTCCCATGGATTTGAGCTAATCCAGGTAAGACCTAGAAAGATTATCTCATCTGTTTCTCCTGTCTGCTTGTATTCCTGAATGAATGACAGGTGAGCAAATATTCCTTTTCCGTAATAAACAGTGTTCCAGTCTTCTGCATCAGAAAGAATCTCTTCCGCCTTTGAGATTTCCTGGTTGTTATCTATCTCTTTTTTCTCTTCTTTTTGAAATGAACTGATCTTTACCTCCGATTGTGTAAAACTGTCCTCTGCAATGTCATGCATGAACAGTTTTGTCCTGTCAACAAAATTCCCTGCATAGAAATACTTTCCACCAAGAGAGGCAGGCTCATAAACACCACCGGAGATTTCAGAGTCACTCAGCTCAAGAACTGCATTTCCGTTTCCGTTGATTGAAAGACGGCCAAGACGTGGAAGCGTGTTCATTTTTGCCCAGGAGAATAAAAGCGTTGAGTCATTTTCCGCAGACAGCCCCTGAATAAACATTCCTGCTTCGGATAAATCTATTTCCATAAAGCTCATGTCCGGCATGAAAACTCTTATCTGTGTTTTACCGCTTTTTTTGTATATACAGGCAATGCGTCCTTCTCCGAAATCTACTGGAGAATAAATGCATTCACCACGAGGAAAATCAAGGCATTCAGCTTCCTCAAGATTTTTTATCTTCGTTTTATTTCCGCTTTTCTTTTCGATAATCCTGTATTTAATAAGGGATTCACTTTGTCCCTGAGTTTTCACAGCATATAGGAAATAACCTTCTTCTGTCTGCATTACAAACGGATTTTTTAGCGATTTTTCACCGACAGTGACATGGCTTTTGTTCTGTGTATCATAGACCATGACTCGTGAAGTTGCATCAGCTGCATTCGGGGTGTAAAAAGAAACTGCAAGATATCTTCCGTCCCTGGAAAGTGAAATTGAAGATATGCTGTCTTTTTTAAGGAACTTTTTTGGTTTTGTTATATTTCCGTTTTCATCAGTGCTGCTGATCCATACAGTGGAAGTTTTCTGTTCAAGCCATGCAATATTGTTGCCGCCGGAAGTAAGCGATGAATAAAGATATCCGTTTCCGCTTGTCCCTGGAACAAATTGAATTGAATCAAGATCCTCTGCATAAAGGACATTGTCTGGCACGTAAAGGGACTCGTAAAATTCTTTCCATGCCGTGTTGATGCTCTGGCCGTAAACCTTCCTGAAAACAAGCTGATACGTAACTGCATGAGTGTTGATTCCGTTGTACCAGAATTCACAGTATTTTTCCATGCCGTATTTATCCTGAAGCCACTTAGTAAAAGGTCCTCCGAACGCATAGGACATGTTTGCCCCGGGATAAATGTCCCTGGAGCCTGTTATGTCTGCCTGAGAGGGAAATGTTCCCTGGATTTTGGCCTGTCGTACAGTATGCATGTAATAGGGATTGTTAAGCCTTCCTAGTCCGTTCCTGCTTTCTTCTGCTACAGCTGCGCCTTCCTTTAGTGCAGTCGTCATATTAAGGTAATCACCGATGATTATAGGATCACCGAAAACTTTTGCAATGAATTTCCAGAAGGGATTTTTCATGTTTATTGTAATTGCATGTGTAAGCTCGTGCTTGAATGTGTCGCAGATTGTGCTCTCAAAGACATTAAGGTTTTCATCCGGGGGGGTATCATAAAGAATGATGTGATTGTAGGTGAATGTCGTAAAATAGGCGTTGAACATGTCGGTTGCACCGGTAATCGTCACAGGCATCCTTAATGAGGGGTCTATTCCGTATTCAGAGCATATCTCCCTGTAGATTTCATCCGCATGAATGGCAAGCTCAGCCGCACTTTCACTGGAGCTTTCAGGATATATGATGTCAAAGTATTCCGTCTGAATGTATTTAAGATTATGCTGCCCCGACATAAGTCCATCGTAGGCAGTCAAACTGGTGACAGTCAAAAAACATATCAGGAAAAGTGAAAGGAATTTCTTTGTCCTTTTTTTACAGGTCATCATATCTCCGTCAGTTACAAAAAAAAGCCGACCACATAAATGCAGCCGGCAAATATATGTGCACAACCGTCACCGGTAATGCCTCAGGTTGCTGCTTGGCAATACAACCTGTTAAGGAGCAGCGGCCTGTTAGAAAGCGGACTGCCCCTGATTTAAAAAACAAAAAGGGCTGCTAAGTTTTCCTAAAACAGCCCCTCTAAGGCGTCTGGCGGAATCGAACCGCCGCATGAAGGTTTTGCAGACCTGTCCCTTACCGCTTGGGTAAGACGCCATATAATGCTAAGATATTATCAAAAATCCAGTCCTGTGTCAAGTAATCAGTCTCTGCCTGATTATCAGTTTCCTGCCTGTTTTTCCTGTTCTGCCTGCTTTTCCGCCCTTATTCTTGCAGCTTCTTCCTCAGGAACTTTTGCAAGGTCTATGGCCGCAAGTTTCTTGAATTTGCCGGGAAGAACACCAGGGGCAACATTGTCATATATGTAAAGAATCTGGTCCAGACGCGGAACTGCATCCGAATAATTCTTTTTCTTTATGTCAAGGTGGGCAAGCTCGTAATTAGCCTCGATGTAGATGTCTGCCTCGTTTCCGTGCTTTTCAAGAAGCTGCTCATAATAATAGCGTGCAAGCTTTGTGTTTCCCTTGTCTGTTGCATTCTGTGCAAGCTGAATAATCTGGTGGGCATCATCTGGAACTGTTTCCGGAATTGATGTACATGATACTGCCATAAGTGATGACAGGACTAATGCCGGGATAAAAGCAAACTTAAAGATTCTTTTTCCGTTAGATTTTGATTTTGAAACTTTCATAATCACAGTGTATCATTTTTTTTTGAATTGATACATACCTTCCTTATAAATTTTTCTGTTACCTGTAAAACAATCATAGGGCAAACAGGTTACGCTGCTTACTGTTTCTGGTAGACACGGACATAATCAATGTCCATCTCTGCTCTCTCAAGGTCGCTTGCAATTCCTTCCTGACCGCCCCAGCTGCCTCCTATTGCAATATTCAGGATCAGGTAGAAATTGTGATCAAAGGGCCATTCCTCGTAGTCATCGCTGAGTTTTTCGAATTTATAGAAAGGCTCTCCGTCGATAAACCACTGGATGTAGTCTTCCGTCCATTCAACTGCATAGATGTGATACTTTGTCGTGGTGTCCTTGATTATTCCGTTGTTGTTCTTCTGAGTGTTTTTCTTGTGGTTGAAAGCAGAGGTGTGGGCTGTCGTGTGGATCCTGTCCTGATCAAAGCCGACTGCCTCCATTATGTCAATTTCACCAGAGCGGGGCCATCCTCCATGCTTGTCAATCTCCGGCATCATCCATATTGCAGGCCATGTTCCGACACCAGACGGTAATTTTGCCTTGATTTCAAAATAACCGTATGTCCATGATTTCTTGAACTGGGTCTTTAATCTTGCACTTGTCCATTTGCTGCCTTCCTTGAGAGCCACAATCGCAAGGTGACCGTCCTTTATGAATGAATTATCCCTTGAGTCCGTGTATTTCTGGATTTCAGCGTTTCCCCAGCCGCCACCGCCAAGGGAATAGTCCCAGCTTTCGTTGTCGGGAGCTCCATCCGTGTTGAATTCATCAGACCATACAAGTGTATAACCATCTGGAACAAAGGCTCCGTCTTTCTGACCGCATGAACTTAAGGAAAAAATCACAAGTGAAAGTCCTGCAAGTGACAAGGCTTTTAAAATCCTCATAAAACCACCTCAAAGGGATAAATTTAAAAAAAATATCCCATAAAAAAGCCTTGCTGTCAACTGGCATGGAAGAAGGATTATCCTTGAAATAATCTTTACTGATGTGATATAATAGCGGCATGAATATATTGATTGTTGGTGCCGGCTTTACAGGCGTTCAGCTGGCCAAGAAACTGATAGACGAAAATAATATCGTAACGATTCTGGAAAATGATGAGGATACCGTACGTCATGCAAGAAACATTCTGGACTGTAATGTCATGCAGGCAGACGGCAATAACCTGAATAATCTTGAGGAAGCCGGAATTCAGACTGCGGATGCACTGGTTGCAGTTACTGATAACGATGAAATCAACATGATTACATGTTCTCTTGTTGATGCAGTTTATCCCAATGTGCTGAAGATTGCACGTGTGCGGAACTATGCCTACTATGTGAACACAAGCGAGGCAGCCAAGCATCATGCGGAGACATTTGCAAACAACCACAGGCCTCTTTATGGAATCGACTATATGATTCATCCAGATGTTGAGGCCGCAGAGGCGATTGTCACTGCTGTTGAGCATGGAGTCTCAGATGTAGTTCCCCTTGGAGACGGAGAGTATGAGCTTACCACTGTACAGATTGCACCAAAAAGCAAGATGGACGGAGTTGTAATAAAGAATATCCGTACTTTAACTGAATGCAAGCTGATAGTTGTTTTTGTGGATAAGGCCAAGGGAGGTGCTTCACTTCCCGCCGGTGACACAGTTCTTCATGCAGGAGATTCAATAGGAGTCCTTACACACCGCGACAACATCAACACTCTTCTTGAGCTTTGCGGATCCGGAAAAAAGAACATCAAGAAAGTGGTCATGCTGGGGGCAGGAAAAATAGGAACACTGGTTGCAGAGCGTCTTGTTCAGCACAGGCAGACTACACTTTTGGGAAAGCTCTTTAAGGGAAAAAGGAACCAGAAGCGTGTCACACAGGATTTTGTGATTGTAGACAAAGACAACACTCTATGTGATGCCGCCACCGAGAAGTTTCCTGATGCCAAGGTATTCTGTGCGGATATCACAGACGAGAACTTTATAGAGGAAGAAGGCCTGGATAAATTCAACCTTGCAATATGCGTGACCCATAATCACGAGATGAACATGGTTGTTGCCGCATACTTTGAGTCAATAGGTGTAAAGAATACAATCGCCTTGATTACAAATTCAACTTTCTCTGAGATTGCACACCGCCTTGGTGTTGATGTTACGGTTCCAATACGTGATACGGTTGTAGACAGCATCATGAGCCATCTTCGCGGTAAAAACGTAACAGATGTCCATACACTCTCATCCGGTGAGTTTGAGATAGTTGAATGTGACGTTCCTTCTACAAGCAAATATCTGGGTAAATCGCTGAAGGAAGTTGCAAGCCCGGGAGAATTCCTTATGCTGCTTATCAAAAAGCCGGGTAGTGCAGGCTATCAGCTTCCCAATGGAGATACTGTCTTTAATGCAGGTGATCATCTTGTTCTGATTGATAAAATCGGTGGCAATAAGGTTTTGGAGAACTTCAGTGGAAAAGAATAAAGCGTCCGTAGTTTTTACGGTGTTTCGTATTACATTTTTGATTCTTGCGATTGTAGGCCTTGCATTTCTGTTTCCGATTGTTTCTGCCGTGATTCATGGAGAGGCAAAAGTTCTTCCTGCATTTATGGTACCGATGCTTGTAAGTTTTATCCTTGGCGGGGTTTTCTTTTTTGCGGGGCGTGGAAAAAGAGCTGCCCTGTCACCTCGTGCCTCATTTGCAGTAGTTGCCCTTGCATGGGTATCAGTCAGTATTTTTGGAGCGCTTCCGATGTGGCTGAGCCGTGCAATTCCAAGCTTTACAGACGCGGTTTTTGAAAGTGCATCGGGATTTTCCACGACAGGTGCCACAATCTTAAGTGAAATTGAGCAGATACCGTATACATACAGCATCAATCTGTGGAGATGTACGACCCACTGGCTGGGCGGTATGGGAATAGTTGCCCTTACAGTTGCACTACTGCCGATTCTTGGAGTGGGAGGTTTCCAGCTCATAAAGGCAGAGACAACAGGTCCTGAGAAAGGAAAGCTTACAGCAAAGATTACAGATACGGCAAAATGGCTCTGGTTCATGTACCTGGGCTTTACCGTGCTGGAATTTGTCCTGTTGAAAGTTGCGGGAATGTCATTGTACGATGCTCTGTGCCACGCTCTTGCAACACTGGGTACGGGTGGCTTTTCAACAAGGAATGCAAGCATAGGTGCATATAATTCAGTTGCAATTGACGTGATAATCACTGTCTTCATGTTCCTGGCAGGCATAAACTTTTCGCTTTATTATTCACTCATCAAGAGGAATTTTACGGAGATAAAGGACAACTCCGAGCTTAAGGTATACATCGGACTGTGCTTTACCTCCATGATTCTTATTGCATTTTTTGAGATGGGAAAATACGGCGGATTCTTCCAGTCGCTGCGGTATTCTTCGTTCCAAGCCATGTCCATTTCTTCTACAACTGGTTTTGCAACTGATGATTTTACCACGTGGTCAACTGCAAGTCAGGTCATAATCCTGGCACTTTTCTTTATCGGCGGTTCAGCAGGCTCCACTTCCGGCGGTGTTAAAGTCATACGCTGGGTAGTCCTGTTCAAGATTGCAAAAAACGAGATACTGAAAATGCTTCATCCTCATGGGGTTTTCACTGTGCGCCTTAACAAACAGCCTGTAAAAAAGGATTTGGGAAACACGGTTGTGTCCTTCTTCTTTGTCTGG
>JAGADS010000168.1 GCA_017613485.1 Treponema sp. | reverse complement strand
TGGTGGATTCTTTAGTGGTCCAAAACCAGTTCGTTTATTACAACGCTTGATGACACTGGCAAATTTAAATTCTGATTCTATTATTGTGGATTTCTTTTCAGGCTCAGCAAGTACAGCTCATGCTGTTATGAAAATAAACCAAGAAAACAATGTAAATAGAAAATTCATAATGGTTCAACTTCCTCATGCTTGTGATGAAAAATCAGAAGCATTTAAAGCTGGTTATAAAAACATCTGCGAAATCGGAAAAGAACGCATCCGCCGTGCAGGTACAAAAATTATTGAAGAAGCAAAAGCAAACAAAGACATGTTCAGTGAGGAGAATCCTTTCGACATTGGTTTCAAAGTTTACCGTATGCAGGAATCAAACTTCAAAGAATATACACCAGTTCAAGGACAGGACGAAAATGCAACAAAGTCACTCTTTGAAGAATTTGAAAACAACCAGATTCCTCTTGTAGATGGCTGGAAAGCAGAAAATGTTCTTACAGAAATCATCTTAAAACAGGGATTTGCATTGGACTGCGACTGCAAAAAAGTGAACTCATTCACCAAAAACACAGTTTACTGCATAAAAGATAGCGTTGGTCCCGCAAGCCGCACAACTACAATGTACGTGTGCCTTGATTCACAGATTGATTCTGACACAATTAACAATCTCTCTCTTGACGAAAAAGAAAAGTTTGTTTGCTTAAACAATGCCATAGATGATACAAGCTATGCTCGCCTTGCTGACAAAGGCCGTATTGAAACAATCTAAGTGATAATGAATAATTGATATTGGAGTCGCTATGAATATGCATGAATTAAAGAAACTTGTTTTTCAAGGCGAAAAAGTTGACATAGAGTGCAAGAAAGCTGAGAAAACGGTTCCCAAGACGGTCTATGAATCATATTCTGCGTTTGCAAATACAAAGGGCGGCTATATTGTCCTTGGCGTAATGGAAGACAAGACAAAAAAAGAGCCTGAAGAGCGTTTTGTCATCCAGGGAATTGAAAATGCGGAAAAACAGAAGCAAGACTTTTGGAACACCATAAACGGAAACAAGGTGAACGTAAATATATTAAAAGATGAAGACGTTATGATAGTTGAAGAGAATGGCGTCAGTCTACTTGTTATTCATGTTCCAAGGGCAGATTTTAATATGCGCCCTGTTTACATTGGTGAAAATCCATATAAGGGAACATATAAGAGAAATCATGAGGGTGATTATCATGCAACCGAGCATGAGGTCAGAGGCATGATCAGAGATCAGAATCCGAATGGTAATGACAATATGATTATTGAACATTACACAATGGAAGATATTGACAAAGAAACGCTTAGAAAGTATCGCCAGATCTTTGAAATCAGAAACGATGGACATGTATGGAATTCCTTAGATGATAAGACTTTTGTCGAAAAACTTGGCGGCTATAGAAGGGATAGAGGAACCGGAGTTGAAGGTCTTACATTGGCAGGCTTGATGATGTTTGGAACGGGACAGGCTGTTCGGGAGAAGTTTGCCAATATATTTATGGATTATCGCGATGAAACTGAGGTAACATCTGATGTTCGTTGGAATGACAGAATTACTTATGACGGAACTTGGGAAAACAATCTTTTTAATTTTTTTATGAAAGTTACACCAAAATTGACGGCAGATTTGAAAAAACCATTTAGACTTGAAGGAGGAATACAGCGCATTGATGATACTCCCGTGCATAAGGCAGTACGCGAGGGCTTTGTAAATCTTATAATCCATGCCGACTATTTGATGGATGCCGGAGTTCTTAAAGTAATCAAAAAATCCGATACATTTGAGTTTTCAAATCCTGGCATATTGAAGTTGCCGCTTGAAGATATTTATCGTGGTGGAAATTCTAAATCAAGAAATCCTCATATGCAGACGATGCTGAGACTTGTTGGTTTCGGAGACAATGCAGGCTCAGGATTTCCTACCATTTTGGACGCTTGGGAAAAGAATGGGTGGGTAAAACCAGAACTAATTGAAGACACAAATCTTAATCAGGTAACTCTTGTGCTTAAGATGGTGAATAACGAAAACAAAAATGTCATAGAAAATGTCATAGAAAATGTCATAGAAATTTCAGAAACACAGTTGGCGGAGCGTATGCCAAATTATTCTAGCAAAAAGATGGCTAACGCGATTGAAATTGTTAAAATGCTCTCAAACAATCCGCAGATTTCAATTGACGAAATGCGAAAAAAAATGAATGTTACGGACAGAACGATTGCACGATACTTATCAGATTTGAAGGAAAATGGAGTCATAGACCGTGTGGGGCCTGACAAAGGTGGCAAGTGGAAAGTCCTTGTTCAAATGGAGAAATGAATATGAGTGTTAAGATTAAATTTGATTCAAATCAGGATTACCAGATTCGTGCAGTAGAAAGTGTCGTAAAACTTTTTGAAGGCATGGACAGACAGGAAATTGTTAATGATGAAACAGCTTGGTGGAACCAATCAGAAGATGTTGATAAAGACTGCGTTCCAAATATGGATGAACTTGATGAAATCAGCACGGATCTGATTCAAGAAAACTTTGATGCTATCCGCCATGAAAACGGACTTAAAGTTTTACCAGAGCTTTCTCCTGAAAATGATGGCGAGACACTTTTGTGTACACCGCAAAGCTCTGATTATTATTCTTATCCAGAGTTTACTATCAACATGGAAACTGGTACTGGTAAGACTTATGTATATCTTAGAACTATTTATTCTCTTTACAAAGAATATGGCTGGAGAAAATTTGTTGTTGTAGTTCCAAGTGTTGCAATTCGCGAAGGTGTAATTGCAACTTTTAAAGCAACACGAGAACATTTTGAAACTCTTTTTGGACCTATTATACCTCAAAAACTTCTTGCCTATGATAGTACAGAAGAAGTAACGCTCTTTAAAACATTTGGAACAAGTACCAATATTGAAATTCTATTAATGACTCGTGACTCTTTTGATGAATCGCGAAATAAAATATATAAACCAACAGAAAAAATAAGAGGTGGGAAACTTCCTATAACTTTTGTTCAGGAAACTCGCCCGATTCTTATTCTTGATGAAGTTCAAAATTATCAGAAACCTATAGCAAAAAAAGCATTAAGAACTCTGCATCCGTTGTTCAGTGTCGGCTATTCTGCAACACCAGGAACAGATTGTCCTAACGAGCTTTACAGATTGAGCAGCTATGAAGCAAGTCAGTTGAATCTTGTTAAGAAAATTGACATTCTAGGTTTTCAGGAAGAACAGATTGCAACAAGCAAGCCTGACTATTTTAAGATTCTTTCTATTAACAAAACTCCGCTTTCTGTGGAAGTTGAGCTTAATGTGTTAAGTGGAGGGAAAACTTCTATCGAACAATACACGATTAAAGCCACAGAAAAAGAAAAGAAAACATTCCAGGCTCTTACAAAGAATCCTGCATACAAAGACCTTGCAATTGATGAAATCAGCGTAAAAGACAATAATCCTCATGTACGACTCACAAACGGTATGAGCTATCTTCAGGATGAAACAAGCTGTGCAAACCTTACACGCGAAATTATCTTCCGTCAGATGATTAAGGCCACAATCGATGAACACATCAAGGCAATGGCAAAGATAAAAGAGAAAAAGTATGATGCCAAAGTTCTTTCACTGTTCTTTATTGACCGTGTTGCAAGCTACAAAGGTGATGACCCGATTATTGCGCGCATTTTTGACGAAGAATTTGAAAAAGCAAAAGACAGAGTACCTGCTTGGAAAAATCTTTCTGGAAAAGATGTTCGCGAAGGCTATTTTGCAAAGAAGGTTGAAAAGAAAACAAAGATAGAAGAAGATATTGAAATTCCAATAGATGGCAAAAAAAACGATGAGCAAAAAGAAGCAGAAAAGAGAGCTTATAATCTTATTATGAAGGAAAAAGAAAAGCTTCTTTCGAATGATGAGCAAGTTTGTTTTATTTTTGCACATTCTGCTCTTAAGGAAGGTTGGGATAATCCTAATGTTTTCCAGATTTGCGCTCTCCGAGAAATTACTTCTGAAAATTCCAGAAGACAGACTATTGGACGAGGGTTGCGTTTGCCTGTTAATCAAAATGGTGAGAGAATCAAGGATTCAAAAGTTAATCGTCTTACAGTAATTGCAAACGAAAGTTATTCACGTTTTGTTGGTAAACTTCAGGAAGAATATATTGAAGACGGTGTAATGAAAGCTCCTCAATTTACAAACAAACGACACATGGAAACAGTACATCGTACAGTTAAATTCCAGAGCGACGAGTTTGAAGATATCTGGAGACGCGCAAACCGCAAAACAGAATATACAATCAACATCAAAACAGATGAACTTATTTCAGAGGCGATTGAAAAACTTAATGAGACAGAATTTGAGCCTCCAAAAATTGTCTGTTCTCGGGGTCATGTTGTAATTACAATTTATGATTTGAAGCTTCTTGGCGTAACAGAAGATGAAGTTGCAACTTTTGAGATTTTGCATAGGGATTCATATGTCCGTAATCTTTTTGGAGAACTTGGAGTTCGTGTAAATCTTAAAAAAGGTGATGTACTCGAAAAGCTTGCAGGGGATGCTTTGAACAACTGCCCAGAACTCGGTGCAATCAAGGTAACGGAAGTTCATTATGATGCTGTAAATCCAAGTAATAGTTCCATCACATTCAGTAAACTGGAAAATCCTTTGAAAGTTGGAGAAGTTTTTACTCATAACACAACTGCTGGACAGTCTACAACATCTACAACTATTGATGAGCTTGATTATCCTGATGTTCCAAAGTGCAACATTATTGAGATGGCAGCAAAAGAAGTTAATCTTACCAAAAAGACCGTTCTTGCAATCTTCAAAGGAATGAAGAAAGAAAAGATTAATGATTTTATGAAGAACCCGAACGGTTTTACAGGACAGTTTATTTCTGTTCTTAGAGAAGTTGTTGCAAATCATATTGCCTGCAATATTGAATATAAAAAAGCGGATGGACCAATCAATAGTGATGTTGAATCATTGTTCCCAGTAATGGAGGAATATTCAAAAGATGAACTTGCTGATGGTAAAGAAGGTAGAACTATTTATGAAAAGATTCAGGTAGACTCTGGAGTCGAACGAAACTTCGTTGATACATTGAATAATAGTGATGAGAAAACTGGCGGCGTTGCTCTGTATTTTAAGTTCCCTCCAAAATACAAGATCAATCTGCCACACATGATTGGAAATTACAATCCGGACTGGGCCATTGTTCGCCGAAATGAAAATTCTAAACAATTGGAACTGGTACGTGAAACTAAAGGTACAAATGATTTAACAAACCTCTGGCATTCAAACGAGGCTCGTAAGATTATTTGTGCACAAAAACATTTTAAGGCGGTTGGTTTGGACTATCGTTTTATCGATGGCAACAACCCTAATACTACCAGCTTAAAATGGTGGGATGAAGATTCTACAAACTATCGTGATATTCTTTTTGGTAAAGACAGAAAAACTTACGATGATTTGTTCAGGAATTCTTTGAATGACGCGGGAGAGCAATAATGGCAGACGAACTTCTGTTTAAGCTTTTTGAAGAAAAAAACTTTGAGCCAAATGAAAGTCAAAAAAAAGCGATTCTTCATTTGGATGGGCCATTGTATCTTGTTGCTGGTCCTGGTTCAGGAAAAACTCGTGTACTTTTATGGCGAACATTAAACCTTATTGTTTTTCATAATGTAAGACCAGATGAAATATTTCTCGCAACATTTACAGAAAAAGCTGCATTACAGCTAAAACAAGGCTTGCAAGGGCTTTTAAGTATTGCTTCAAAATACACTGGAAAGCCATACGACATTGCAGAGATGTATGTAGGTACACTTCATTCGCTTTGTCAGAAAATGCTTACAGACCGACGCTTTAATTCCAGCAGAGAAAGAAATCGCCGTCCTGTCATTATGGATGATTTGGATCAATATTTTTTTGTTAGCAGCAACTGGAAAGAAATACTTGCAAGTGCTGGACTTGAACCAAAAACAGAAGACTATGGATTCTTGAATACCTGGTTTGAATTGAATATGGGAAAGTATTCAAAGACCAACACAATAAAAAACTGCATCAGTTTTTTTAATCGAATGAGCGAAGAAGACTTCCCAGATAAACTTTTAAAGAGTGATACAGCCGATGATGCAGAAAAAGCACTCTTTAAGATGACGATCAAATATCGAGAATTATTAAAAGGTGAACATGCAGACAGGGTTGATTTTGCAAATCTTCAGCAAAAAGCATTGGAATATATTTCGGGTGATTTACTCAGCGGACAAGTATTCCAACATATAATTGTAGACGAATATCAGGATACCAACACAATACAGCAGAAGATTTACCTGAAACTTGCTGAAGGAAACAAAAATATTTGTGTCGTAGGTGATGATGACCAGGCTCTTTATCGTTTCCGTGGTGCTACTGTAGAAAACTTCATTGATTTCCAAGATATTTGCAAAAAGAACTTAAATGAAACACCCACACGAATAGACCTTAGTATCAACTACCGATCAAGAAAGCAGATTGTTCAGACTTATACAGGATTCATGTCAAAATGCGATTGGGCAGATGACGAACATCCTGGTAAATATTTTCGTTTTGTTGATAAAGATATTGAGGCCTTTAGCACAGACGAGAAAACTTCTGTTCTGCTTGAAAGCGGAAAGAAAGATGATATAACACCAGCCATTGTGGATTTGGTAAAGCGACTAAAAGAATCTGGAAAAATCACAGATTACAATCAATGTGCATTCTTGTTCCCTACATTGAGAGGCAATTACGATGGAATGAGTGCTGGTGTAAAAGCTTTTGCAGATGCATTTGAGAAAGCTGGGATTCCTTTTTATGCTCCTCGTGCTAAAAATATTCTCTATACAAAAGAATTTTTAGTTACTTTCGGACTGTTTGCAAAAATATTAAAAGTCACTGGTTCTTCTAGTAATTCTCAAGAATTTAATGATTGGCTTGATAAAGCACTTGCAAAGGCAGACGATATTATTTCTGAAGACAGTTTGCTAGATGAGTTCATTATTGAAAAGTGGACAGATATAGAATTTGTTAAACGAAATTATAAAGTACTTGCAGATTACTGTGCAGAAAAGAACTGGGATTTAAAATCTAACGCTTTTGAACAAACAACAAAGGTACTGGCAGGTATTCCAAAACTGGATAATGAAATTAAAAAGGCGCTTAATAGTACTGGTTTGAATAATTATATCCGCAATAAAAATGACCACGGAGAAAATGTTTCTTTGCAGTACGTCTTAAACCGTGTAACAGCTTTGGACTGGACTTATTGGACTTATTCTATCAGTTGAACACATTCCATTATTATGAAGAAAAATATCTTCTTGCTGAGCGAGGTGGAGAAGATTCTGCAATGTACAACTTTGGAATGATTACTCAGTACATTTCAAAGTATATGGAAATGCATTTACCTATTTTGTCTGGTAGAAGTTTCCAAGAAAATGACCTTCCACGTGATTTCTTTAATTCATTCTTATACGCTTTGTTCCGCCTTGGTGAAACAGAAGTAGAAGATTCCGATGATCCATTCCCAAAAGGATGTGTTCCATTCCTTACAGTTCACCAGTCTAAAGGCCTGGAATTTCCAGTCGTTGTATTAGGTTCTGTTCAGCATAAAGGTAAAAATGCGCGACCATTAGATGTTCTTGTACGAAAGATGCTTAAAGAACAAGGAAATCCACCAGGAATAGCAGAGCCTCTGGATAAAATGGATATGTTCGATACAATGCGCTTGTTCTATGTAGCAGTCAGTCGTGCGAAGAACCTTTGTATTATGACTCAAATGACAGGTGCAGGTTATTCAACTTTTGGTCCGATGAAGGATTTGATTGCATCTCAAAAGTTTGAAAACATTGCTTCATTTGATTTTGATTCTTTACCATCCAGCAATGATAAGAGCGAAGAAATGACGCATGTTTATACTTATACAGCTGACTATCTTCCGTATAAAAACTGTCCTAGAAATTATATGGTTTTCAAAAAATATGGATTTGTACCATCAAGAAGTCAGACAATGTTCTTTGGTTCTTTGGTACATGAGACCGTTGAAGATTTACAGAACTTTATTGTTGGAGATTTGAAATAATGAGTGATTTAACAGATGCAGAAATTGAATTAAAGCTCCGCGACTTTTTTGAATCAAATTTTCAATATCTTAAAGAAAGTTCAGGTCACGCCATTGACGGCTACATGAAAGAAAAGGCCTTTCAGCAGGTTTTATATTATTGGAAGAAGAACCGTAAGCTGATAGAAAAAATTACTCGTTCTGAGGTAAAACTTTCTCTTCCAGAACGAGTAACTCCAAATGATAAGATACCATACACTATCGAAGGTATTGTAGATATTGTTCAGGAAAAAGACGGAACATGGCTTTATGATTTAAAAACTCATGACATTGACCGCATTAAGGCAAACCTTACTCAGTACAAAGAACAGTTGTATATTTATTCTTATATTTGGAAAAAGCTTCAAGGAAATGAACTTGATAATACAGCAGTTATTTCGACACCTCTTCCCGAAAGACTTGAAACTGCGATTCGTAAAAGAAAACCGGAATTGATTGAACAAGAACTTGAAGCATGGCAGCCGATTATCCCAATCGGTTACAAGGAAGAAGAAGTTGAAGAAATGATTAACAACTTTGGAGAGGTTGTAGAGAAGATTGAAAAATCAGAATTCTGTCCGCCAGATGTTGATATTCTTTTGAATAAGCCAGCCGGAATGAAAAGTGTTTTTGCAGTTCATGTTTGCAGAAACTGCGACATTCGTTTTAGTTGTTCTTCTTATAAGAAGTACCTTGAAGTAAGTAAAGGAGCAACACGAAACGACATGAGAAAATATATGAAACCTTCCATTGAAGAACGAGAAGAGTTTATTCAGGGGAATATGGAAGAAATACAGGTAAACTAATATGAGTTAAATAAACATATAATGTCTGCTTAACTCATATTTACCAGTTAATCATTAACTTTTTCCCCTACAAATCTGTTGCATCAGGGTCGTTGTTCTTGTCTACGCCGGAATGCTCGCGGTTGTAGGTAAAGAGTCCCATGCCATTGGAATTCAGTTTTTTAAGCCTTGCAATATAGTTGCTTCCAGGACATATAGAACTTGCCTTTTCCATGTATATGGAGCATTCTTCTTTTTTTCCAGTCTCAAAAAGGAACTGTGCATAATAACTGTATGTATAGAATTTTTCGTAATCAGTCTGGGATGCCTTGATTGCCTCTAGAAAATGCTTCTCTGCCTTTTTATTTCCGCCTCCGAATATTCCAGGGGCATAGAACATCCATTGCGCAAGGCCGAGGTTTGCAGCCCACATGCCTGTACCGTTTTCTGCCGCAGTCTGATAAAGTGTCTTTACACGCATTCCATGGAACATTGCAGATGCAACGGAAAAACTCATGTAGCATGATGTTGTGTCCGCCGTAATCATGTAGAACAAAGGAGCGACACCATCCTTCTTTTTATGCGCGCTTATGTATTTCTCATTACGGTTCATCTGATCCTTCATCAAAAGCCGTTCCTGCTTTATGTCTGAGCTTATGTTGAATATATAGTCAAATTTTGCAAGGTGAACGCAGCTTTCCCAGAATAGTTTTTCCTGCTCAAGGTCTATTGCATTTGCCGGTAACTCTGCCTGCACCTGTGCCTCAAACTCACTGAATTGTTTTATGATTGAATTGTAATCAGTTGATTTTGTGGACAGAACACGACATTCAGTAAAATCACGGTATTTTTGCATTGTATACGAAGACATGGATTTTGCGGCAAAAGTGGATACGGGACAAGCAAAAGCAATAACAATCAAAAAACAGGCTTTAAGTACTTTCATTTTTCAACCTCTGACAAATCTGTTCTATCTTGGATAATAATATAACAAATTCAATATAAAAAGGTAACTACCCACTTCTCGATAAAAAAACCGGCACCATCACGGCACCGGTCATGATTCAAGCTGAAACCTGAATCTTATTTTTCCTCATCCGTAAGAACATTGCGGACCTGTACTGTAACCTTGCGGTCGTAGCACTGGAACATATCCTCGACTTTTGCAGGCCTTGACTTCTGGGTCAAAATGCTTACAACAGGAACGATCACGATAGAAGCCAGCATTGTGAATACGCCGGAATAAAGTGAGTTCTTGAATACGAGTGAAAGAACAGGACCTGAGACATGAAGTGCCCCAAGAGAAATGCAAAGCTGAACAATCATCATTCCAACGCCAAAGACAAAGCTTACTGCAACAGATGCCCTTGTGGTCTTTTTCCAGTAGAGGCCATAGAGGAATGGAGCCAGGAATGCGCCGGAAAGGGCACCCCAGGAGATTCCCATAAGCTGTGCGATGAATGTTACCTTTGACTTAGCCTGAACGATTGCGATTACAGCAGAAATCACGATGAACACCGCGACAAAAATACGAAGGACAAGCATGTTAGATTTCTCGTTCATCTTCTTTTTCTTAAAGCCGCCGATGAAGTCAAGTGTAAGTGTTGAGCTTGATGTAAGCACAAGAGAAGAAAGCGTTGACATAGAAGCGGAAAGAACAAGAATCAAGACGATTGCGATAAGGAAATCACCAAGACCGGAAAGCATTGTCGGGACAACAGAGTCAAATCCCTGTGCGCTCACCACATCCTGAGTCGTAAAGAGGCGTCCGAATCCACCAAGGAAATAGCATCCACCGGCAACAACGATTGCAAAGAATGTTGAGATGACTGTTCCGATCTTGATTGACTCCTCGTTCTTGATGGCATAGAATTTTCCGACCATCTGAGGAAGTCCCCATGTACCAAGGGATGTAAGGAGTACAACTATAAGCAGATAGAATGGCTGCGGTCCAAGGAACGATACGAATCCACCCTGAAGGCCGTTTCCTGCATCAACCTTTGACATTTCGATGATTGAGCCCATGAGTCCGCCGTGCTTTGAAAGAACTGCAAGGATAACCGCTACGATTCCCACCAGCATGATGATTCCCTGGATGAAATCGTTTACTGCTGTTGCCATGTATCCACCGACGATAACATAGATAGCCGTAAGAACTGCCATGACGATTACACAGACAGAATAATCCACGTTGAATGCCATGCGGAAAAGACGTGAAAGACCGTTGAACAGTGAAGCGGTATATGGAATCAGGAAAAGGAATGTTATACCGGAAGCGGCCACCTTGAGTGACTTTGACTCATAACGGTTACCGAAATACTCAGGCATTGTCTTTGAGCCCAGATGCTGAGTCATGATGCGTGTGCGACGACCAAGTATGACCCACGGCAAAAGAGAACCGATGAATGCGTTGCCAAGTCCGATCCATGTTGAAGCCATACCAAAACTCCAGCCGAACTGACCTGCGTAACCTACGAAAATAACGGCTGAAAAGTAAGATGTTCCATAGGCAAAAGCGGTTAACCACGGGCCTACAGTACGTCCACCCAGAACGAATCCGTTTACATCTTTGCTCTGTCTGCGGCAAATAATTCCGACAACAATAAACACAGCAAAGAAAATTACCAGCAATGAAATTTTTATCGCCATAATAAAATCCTTCTGCTACATTTTTTTAAGATTATGGAAAAGTTTCTTCCAATAGTAGCGGTGCTATTATGCCATGAGTAAATGATAATGTCAACTTTAGGGGAAACTTCTATTTCAAGAGCTTGTCCAGCACCTTGTCCTTCTGGCGCCAGTTTTTGTCTACCTTTACCCTCAGGTCTATGTCCACCCTGTACGGGAAGATCCTGCGGCACTCCTTGATGCTTTCTACCCGGATCTCCTTTATCATGGCGGCATTCTTTCCTATTACGATTCCCTTCTGGCTTTCCCTTTCGACGCAAAGATAGGCACACACTGCCATTTTATTGGCTCCGGTCATCCTGATGTCCTCTATGCTGACATAAAGTGCATGGGGAATTTCCTGCTTGAGCCTGTTGATTGCCTGTCCGCGGATTATCTCGGCTATGCGGAATTCAACTTCCTGGTCTGTGTAGAACTCCTCGGGATAAAGATGGGGGCCCTCCTCCGCAAGATCGTAAAGTGCCTTAAGCACCTGGTTTATGTTCTGGTCTTTGAGGGCACTTATTTCGATTATTCGTTCATCCAGGAAATCCGGGAACATTTTCCTTACAAATGAACGTGCTGACTCTGTTTTTGCTGAAGTTTCCTCTGCCTTGTTGATTGCGATTACGGTTTTGTCCGCATGTGGAAGTGCCAGTTTTGCGATAAGCTCCTCCTCCTCGCCATGGTCACGGGTTGCATCGATTATGTAGAGGATTGCATCGCTGTCTGCTATCTGGTCTGAGGCAATCTTTGTGAGCCTTAGGTTCATCTTTTTGTCGCTAAGGTGAAGCCCCGGTGTGTCTACAAATACAAGCTGTCCCAAAGAAGTGTTCACTATGCCGCGGATTGCGTTTCTGGTTGTCTGTGGAATTGAGGAGACTATGCTGATTTTTTCTCCGCTTGCCGTATTCAAAAAGGTTGATTTTCCCGCAGAAGGCCGTCCAATAATAGAAACAAGAGCCGTCTTAGGTCCAACAGGAGGAATGTCATTATTGTTGTTTTCGTTATCGTTCATAAATACTCCAGGATGAATAGAGAATATCACAAAATTCAAGGATTGTCACACGGATTCGAAAAATCTACGATTTTTCTTTAAAGGATTAGAGTTTTCTGTTTTCCAAATGCAGCTTGAAGTTGAAAAACCGGATCAGCATGACTTTACTACCCTACTTCACTAAAACCCTTTTTTTCTATATAATATCCCGCATGAGTGAATCTAAAAGAACTGAAGTAAACGAAGATACTCTTGAAAAACTCCTGTATCTTTCCAGGCTTTCACCAGAAAGCACTGACATGGCAACCCTGAAAAAACAGGTTGATGATATTGTAGGCTATTTCGACATTCTTTCAAAATATGATGACAGCGAGAATCCCTATGACGCCTACCCCACTACAAAAGCAGATGCACTTCGCGAGGACGAGGTTGTACCCGGTCTTGAGATGCACGATGTAAAGAAAATCAACGAGGGACACTTTCTTGACGGATATTTCCAGGTTCCGAAAGTTCTTGGGGAGGGCGCATAATGCAGACCATAAAAGAAGCTGTTGCCGCCTTAAAATCTGGTGCAGTAACAAGCGAGAAACTTGTTCAGGATTCAATAAATACATTTGAAAACGATAAGAATTCACCTCTTCCGCTCAACGCATTCATAGAGATGTACGACGATGCCATTAACCTTGCAAAAGAAGCGGACAAGGAAATTCAGGAGGCAAGGAATTCAGGAAAACTGGACGAGCTCTTTGAGAAAAAGCCACTTCTGGGACTTCCGTTTGCAAACAAGGACAATATCTCCGTACGCGGAAAAAGGCTCACATGCTCTTCCAAAATTCTTGCAGGATATGTGGCTCCATACAATGCGACTGTAATCGACCGTCTTGTAAAGGCAGGAGCAATTCCACTGGGAAGATGTAATCAGGATGAATTTGCAATGGGTTCATCAACAGAGTATTCAAGCTACGGACCTACACGCAATCCAATAAACCGCTCCTATGTATCAGGCGGATCTTCTGGAGGCTCAACTGCGGCTGTTGCGGCAAACCAGGCACTCTTTGGGCTTGGAACTGAGACTGGAGGCTCTGTAAGGCTTCCGGCATCATATTGCGGCATCTACGGATTAAAGCCGACTTACGGTGTATTAAGCCGCTGGGGTGTGGTTGCATACGGTTCATCACTGGATCAGGTCGGTATTCTGGGACACACGCCGGAGGACATTGCACTTCCACTTTCTGTCATGTGCGGAGTTGACATGTACGATGACACATCCGCAGATCTTCCAGAGTCACAGAAACTTAAGAATCTTGAGACAATGAGCGATTCAGACTTTGCAAAACTCAAGATTGCAATTCCAAAGCAGTTCCTTGAAAGCAAGGGTCTTGCTCCCGATGTAGGAAAAGTCTTTGAGGATACACGCGCCTGGTTCGAGAAAAAGGGTGCAAAAATCGATGTAGTTGATCTTCCTGTCCTTGAGGCATCAATCGCTTCATATTATGTAATCGCACTTTCCGAGGCAGCCTCCAACCTGAGCCGTTTTGACGGAATCCGCTACGGTTCACGCATAGACAACGGAGAAGGATATGACCAGCTCTACGTTGACACACGCTCCGCAGGTTTTGGTCCTGAGGTAAAGCGACGTATCATCATCGGAAACTATGTCCTTAGTGAGCAGTTCTCCGGCGACACATACAAGAAGGGAATGTCTGTCCGTGCAAGAATCCAGAGGGATGTTGCAAAGCTGTTTGAAAGCTATGACCTTATTCTCTGCCCCACATGCCCTACCCCTTCATTCAGGCTTGGCGAGAAAGTTGACGATCCTCTTGAGATGTATCTTAGCGACTTGTTCACGGTTTTCGTAAACCTTGCCCGTATTCCTTCAATTTCAGTTCCATGCGGTCACACTGCAGGAAAGGGTGTTGAGGCTGGAATAACCAAGGGATTTAACGGTGAATTTGCAGCTGCGGCGGCACGTGGAGACAGTGACAG
Organism: Treponema sp.; assembly: GCA_017613485.1. Next base: position 7,949 of record JAGADS010000168.1, on the reverse strand, counting down.
CATGCCGGTTGGCGTTCAGTTTGCGGGTCCAATGTTCAGCGAGGTAAAAATCCTTAGCATTGCACAGGCCTGGGAAAAAGATCATCCGGGTTGCGGAAGTCCTGTAGCCGAAAAATAGATTTTTCCTTTGCATTATATGAAAACCTGTCGTATACTATAAGTTATGGAAGCCTCATTTTTAAATCCCTTCCTTACAGCATGTATGGAAGCATTTAAAACAATGTTCAATCTTGAGCCTCAGCACAAGCAGCCCTACCTGCTTAATCCCATAGGAAACAATTCATGGGAGATTTCAGGACTTGTGGCAGTAAACGGAGAGGAAACAGGCATAGTGGCTTTCCGCCTTCACAAAATCCTTGCGGCAAAAATGCTTGAGCTGTCGGGCATAAGAATTGAATCGCCTGAAGAACAGGAAGAGATGATGAAAGGCCTTGTCGAGGAATTCACAAACATCATCACGGGTAATGCTGTCTCCAATATAAAGAAAAACATTTTAGTCTCAGCCCCCGACATCCGCTATGGAGAAGACCACGTAATCCCCTGGCCGCGTTCCACAAAGATAATAGCCGTCCCATTCTACACAAAATTCGGCTCATTCGAGGTTGACCTCTGTTTTAAAGGCATGTAGGTTTCTGAGCCGACAAGCCTTCGGCTTGCGGTCAAAACCAGTCATATCAGGATTCTTTCAGAACCTGATAAACCAATTTCTAAGCTGACTCGTTTGGCTTTCGCCAAACTTGCAGTTAAAATCATAAAGTTTTCATAAAGTTTTCCATATCACTTGTTAAAATACCGATATTGAATTATACTTTATATTGGTAATTACGCATTACGAATTAAGCATTACGCATTATAAAGAGGAGGTATTTTATGAATAGCACGAAAAACTCCTACACACTTGTACCCTTCCCAAGAAATTGCTTGACGAAATCTAAAACCACTGTAATTCCGAATTGTACTGTTATTCCAAATTGTACTGTTATTCCAAATTGTACTGTCATTCCGAATTGTACTGTCATTCCAAATTGTACTGTCATTCCGAACTTGATTCGGAATCTCTTCCTTGCACTTATCCTTCCTGTTATACTTCTTTTAACATCCTGTGAATTCTGGCAGGTCCCGGTACGCGATTACCTTGAGAAATGGACAAGCCAGGTATCAATAGAAAAATATGAGCTTTATGGGGTCGAGACATATACTGACAAGGACGGAAACCTGTGCATACCAAGCGGGCAGGATGTTCCTGTAAGCCTGTTCATGATAAATCCGTATCATTATGATTTTAGAGTTTTTCCGGGTAAGATTACGTCTGTAGAGAATGAAAGCATTGGAGGTAACTCATTTCCAACAATAAACCCAGATGCCGAGGACACAACGGTACTTCACTTTACATACGGTTCGAATTACCTTACAGCCTATGAACGCGGAAAAGATATCGGAGCCATCATTACAGTTGAGCATCCGTACAACTCCGGGGAGGAAAAAGACTTCAAGTTTAATTTGATATGCAACTCACGCCCGCCGCAGCCTCAGGATGTCACGGTAATGCTTAGTGGCAATGGAGAGGATGCAACCTTTATACTATGTTTTAATCTTGGAGCTAAAGGTCTTTTTAGTAGTAGTGGTATTCACAGCGATGTAAAGACAATAAGCATAGACGGCGATTTGTATGAATTGAATTTTGCCTCAGACGGTACGGTTTCTGTGGTTCCAAAAACTGGCGGAAAGCTTTCAACAACAAGCCCCAGCGGTATAACTCCTAATGCAGCAGGTTCAAATATTCGCTTTACACATGATCCTGCAAAAAATTCTCTGTATTATTCAAGCGGCATAAGCAAGGACAATGATACGACTTTTACAATTGTATTAAAAGATGAGGCCGGGTTAACATATCAGATTCAGGCATGCTCCAGTGCAAAGACACTCAATGCTCCGACATTATGGGATCCTGACACAAATACAGCCCTTTCTACAACAGCCACCCCGAATTACATTGAGTTGATAGAAGCTACAGAAAGCATCTTAATCAAAGCACCTGTCGCAACAACTACAGATGAAAGCGTAGAAAACCAGGGAATGACAACCTATTACGAAATAAAAGATAACAGTGATTCTTCGAATACAATCAGTAATACATTTACAGGAGCCAGTGCAACAGTAAATGATATTGGCGAAGGTGAGTATACCGTAGAGATTTGGACAGAAAAGAACGGATATCTGACAAGTTCTCATTCAAGCTTCACCGTGTATGTAAAGCCAAAGTACACATACACAGTAAAGCACCTCTTCCAGAATATAGACAATGACAATTATTCATCAAATTCATCATATCCGGATCAGACATACACCGCATTCAAGGGAACGAGGACACAGGCTGCAGCACATTCCAATGTCACAGGATTTAATGATGGTGTGTTTTCTCCTAATGCCAATTTGACAGCAGATAATACAATCATCGAGATAAAATATAACAGGAAAATCTACACGCTTACTTATAATACAAAAGTTACTGAACTAACAGGACCTGCTCAGCAGACTTATAGGCACGGTAAAACTGTGTCAGTTGATTTCACCACGACAAGAGAAGGCTACGCATTAAAAGGCTGGGCAACGACAGACACCGCAACTAATCCGACGTATAAAAATCAAAGCGGATACAAAACAATTACAATGACATCGAATACAACACTGTATGCTGTATGGCAGGCAAATAGATACAGCGTCACATACAATGCTAACGGCGGTAGATTCCAAACCAATATGACTACTATGACTCTTTCTGAGACATACGACAGTAATTATTCATTAGCTCCAGCTCCCTCAAGAACCGGCTACACATTTGACGGATGGTATACTGACACGAATTACACTACTGAAGTTACTACCAGTACTAAAGTTCAGATTACAAACACACAAACACTCTATGCAAAATGGAAATTGAATTATTACAGTGTGACTGTAACATATAATGATTGTTCCTATACGGAGTCTGGTACAAATTATTCAAATTCAAAACATGGTTATGGATCTGTCGCTACATTTACCGTAACTCCAAGTGGAACAAAAGGACTGAAAACTGCAAAACTGACAAAAAAGAACGGAGGTGCAGATGTCTCAGATCTGTTGACTGTGAAAGAACTAGGTGGTACTCAAGTTTCCGTAAGCTTTACAATTCCAGATTATGAGGTCAACCTGGACTTTACCTGCAAAGCTGCATATAAAGTAAAGATAAAGCCGTATAATGACTCTGCTAGCATTGTAAAATTAAATTGCAGGTATAAAACTGTGCGTATTTGGATTGCTGATGATGATTATTCTTATGATAGTCAGTATAAAGAAGTACCTCTTGATAATAATGCAGAATATGACGGATATATTTGTTACCCGAATAATAAAACCTCTCTTGTTCATCCAAGATTAGGAGCAATTACAGTGAATGCCGTTTATGGCGATGATCATGGGTTTTCATATTCTAATTCATTTACAGGTCAGGTTGAGCTTATTATGTCAATAGTACAGATTAGATCTAAGGCTGTTAAGGTTGGAAGTCAATTTCAAGGTCAAATATATTCATTCCGTGGAGTTAATGATGCATGGGACTATAATCAGCTTGCTGGCATGATATCTGATATAGGCTTTAAGACCACTTGGAAGATTTATAATTACCCAAGTGGTCCAACTGGAAGTAGTGTACTCGTTTATACATCACCACTAATTAATGGCATCACTTATAACATTGATCCTAGTTATCTAATTAATGGATCATCAGCAAATGGAGTAGTAGGAACTGTAAAGATATGTGACGATATTATGCTCTATTCCAATGGCACAGGTACTTTCTCTTATCCATAATTTTCCTGCCACGGTCAACAGCTGTGGCAGTTTTTTAACAGGAATTCTTCAAAAAACAGGCAATGTAATAAGATACGTCACCAAACCGTCCTGACAGGATAATTTGGAATAATTTTGTCACGCGTTATAATTTCAAGACTTTCAGTTATGGCCTGACAGATTATAAGACGATCAAATGGATCATTAGAGAAGCAATACTCGTATAGATTTTTTCTTCATTGTTGATAATATCTCTTGCAACAGGTGAAAGTTCTTCTGAATTTCTTAAATACCATAATAAAACATGAGTGTCAATGATATACATTACAAGTAATCCTTGAAACATTCAGGTGTTTCATCAAAATCATCAGCCATCCAGAATTTTCCTGTCAATCCTCCTGGCTGCCGTTTATTGTTTCCATTCTTGGTGGAATCTGAGTTAAAAATTACGCTTGTTAACTGTATTTGCAATATATGACAATAGATGAAGCTGCTCTTCTAGCGAAAAAAGCTGAACTTGTTTTTCTACTTGTGTCATGGATAACATGGTCTACCTCCTTATATAACTCCTGGGCTCCCTAAAAACTCCATTTTAAGAGAGAAATAGTATATAAATAATATACTATAACCAGTATTAAAATGCAAATAAATATCCAAATCTATTAAAAATTCCTTTGGAACCAGATGTCCCATTTTTACTCTCAATGGAAACTATTCCAACCTATAGAATTTTTTTTTATTTTTTGCTATAATTTTGCATTATTGTTTAGAAATGGACTCCATGGAGGTCTCCTTAAAATGGCTATTGATAAATGGGAAATCGTAATCGGCTGTGAGATTCATACTCAGCTTTTGACCAAAACCAAGGCATTTTGTGCTTGTGAAAACCGCTACGGTGGAATGCCCAATACACGTGTATGCCCGGTATGTCTTGGACTGCCAGGTGCAATGCCACGTATAAGCAAGGGATATGTAGAGCTTGGTGCAGTTGCAGGACAGGCTTTGAACTGCAATATCGCACGCTTTACAAAGTTCGACCGCAAGCACTACTTCTACCCGGACTTGACCAAAGGCTATCAGATTACACAGTATGATATTCCACTTTGCACGGACGGACACGTTGACCTTCCCATGTCAAAGCTTCCAAAGGAGCAGCAGTTCGGCGGAGAAAAATGCAGGACAAAGAATTTCATCGGTGAGGACTGCATAATAGACAACGGAAAATACCGCCGCGTCAGGGTTGAGCGCATTCATCTTGAGGAAGACGTAGGTAAATCACTCCACCTTCCAGGCCAGCACTCATACATCGACTACAACCGCTCAGGAACACCGCTTATAGAAATCGTAACCAAGCCGGACATGACAAGCCCGGAGGAAGCAGCCCTCTTTATGGAGACCGTACAGGAAATACTTCGCTATGTAAAAGTCACCAACGGTAACCTGGAAGAAGGCAACATGAGGTGTGACGCAAACATCAACCTGAATGTATGGGAAGACGGGAAGCTCTATCACACACCAATCAGCGAAATCAAGAACCTTAACTCATTCCGCGTTATCCGTGACGCATGTACTTATGAGGCAAAAAGGCAGCTTGAGGAATTCATCAACGACAGGCAGGAGTTCAACCCGGGATTCAAGGTTACGATGGGATGGGACGAGGCAAAGCAGCAGACAGTCGTTCAGCGTACAAAGAACTCTTTCGTAGATTACCGCTTTGTTGTTGAGCCGGACATCAAGCCATTCTCTGTAAGCGAGGAACTCATATCACGTGCCAATTCAAAAGTAGGAGAACTTCCTGAGACAAAAAGAAACCGTCTTAAGAAAACATACGGTCTATCTGACTTTGACGTTGAGACCCTTACATCAACAAGGGAACTTTCTCTCTGGTTTGAGGAAGCCGCAAAGAACGCCAAGGACGTAAAGAAAGTCGCAAACTGGATTCTGGCAGAGCTTCTTGCTGTTCTGAACGAGAAAAATGAATCTATCAATGACGTAAAGATAACACCCGCCCACATCACCGAGCTTGTGAACATCATTGCAGAGGGAAAAATCTCAGGAGCACAGGGCAAGACTGTATTTGCAGAGATGCTTGACACAAACAAGATGCCGTCCCAGATCATAAAGGAAAAAGGCATGGAGGTTGTAAGCGACAACGGTGCAATCGAAGAAATCGTTGACAAGGTCATAGCCGCAAACCCCAAGGCAATAGAGGACTTCAAGAGCGGAAAAACAAATGTAATCGGCTGGCTCACAGGTCAGGTAATGAAGGAATCAAAGGGCAAGGCAAACCCGAAGATTGCCTCCGAACTTGTAAATAAAAAGCTTTCATCTCTTTAGTACACAAAGGCAGGATGGTATATGCTGAGGTTCATTGTTACGTTTCTTATTTCTATCCCCTCAATTCTGGTGCTGGTCTGGAAAACTCATTACATCATGGCACATCAGGATGAATACTCAGAGAAAGACAGATATGAATTCATCAGATACTTTGCAGCAAAGCTAAAGAAAAATGCCCATATATATACTCACGTTTTTGGACTTGAAAACCTCCCGAAAGAAGGCGGATACATCATGTTCCCTAACCATCAGGGGAAATATGATGCAATAGGAATTCTTGATGCCCACGAAACCCCATGCACGATAGTTGTTGATGCAAAAAGATCAAAACTGCTTCTTGTTGATCAGACTGTAAGAGTTCTTGACGGTGTAAGGCTTGACGGGAATTCCATGAGGAATCAGATTGAAGGCATGAACAAAATCAGTCAGGATGTAAAGAACGGCAGGCGCTACATAATTTTCCCAGAAGGCGGATACAAGCACAACCGAAACAACGTAAAGGATTTTAAGCCGGGAGCATTCAAATGTGCAATCAAGGCTAAGAGTCCGATAGTTCCTGTTGCCCTGATAGACTCATGGAAACCTTTCACATTGAATTCATTAAGACGTGTTGAGACTCAGATTCATTTTCTTGAGCCTTTGAATTACGACGATTACAAGGACATGTCCACGCAGGAGATTGCAGAGCAGGTGCGTTCTTCCATCGTAAGCAAAATCGCCGCATGTCTGTAGACTTATGGTTCAAGTTGAATGAAGATTTACCGTATTCCACAGAATCTTAAGACCATCCTCTTTGACATTGACGGAACCCTCTACACAAACAATGCATGGGTACTTGAGCAGGTTGACATACAAATCCGTCATTATGCCCATGTCAACGGAATAAGCGAGGATGCAGCCCGTGAAAAAATCAGGAATTTCAGAAAACAGTGGGCGGCAGAACACGGCGGAAAAAAAATAAGTCTGGGGAACACATTCGTTCATCTTGGAGTTTCTGTAAAAACCAGTGTTGAATGGCGAAGCATGCTTCTTGAGCCTTCACGCTATCTGAAACCAGATCCAAAACTCAGGGTGGAGCTTGAGGCTTTAAGAAAAAAATACCATCTGACATGCGTAACAAACAATTCAATTCTTGCGGCTCAGAAAACCCTTGAGGCAATTGGAGTGGAAGATATTCTCACAGACATAATCGGTCTTGATTCCTGCTGGAAGTCAAAACCCGACAAGGCGATTCTGGATCTTGCAGTTGAACACGGCGGTTGTAGCTATGACGAATGCATCTCTATCGGAGACAGATTCGACATAGACCTTGACATGCCCCTTTCCCTTGGAATGGGTGCCATACTCGTAGACGGAGTTGAGGACATCTACGGACTTCATTCAATTCTTGAGGATCCTGCTATGGCAACCTCAGCTAAGAGTTTTTAGAGGTCATCTCATTTCTTCCAGAACGACGGAGTAAAGAAAATAATCATAGTGTAGAATTCAAGGCGGCCTGCAAGCATTGCAAAACTGTACCACCATTTGACACCGCATGGAAGCCAGCCGTAATTACATGAAGGACCAAGCATTCCAAATCCAGGACCTATGTTTCCTATCATGCTCAGTGCTCCCGTAAATGCAGTGAATACATCCATTTTTCCAAGACAACCGATAAATGTCGTTACGAAAATCAGGCACAACCAGACAAAGAAGAAGGACACAACCGTGTTTCCCAAATCCTTTTTTACAGGCTGTTTGTTAAGGCGCACAGTGAAAACCCCATGAGGATGAAGCATTTT
>JAGADS010000167.1 GCA_017613485.1 Treponema sp. | reverse complement strand
TGACACTTCTTCCACAACAGGGAATCCACCTCCCACTAGCGAAAAGGTAATTACCACGGAAGTCTTGTGCAAGAGCGGTGAGCCTATTGTTCTGAGCGGTCTTGTGCAGAATGAAAGTTCATTTATTGAGCAGAGGACTCCGGGACTTGGAAAAATACCTGTCCTTGGGTGGGCATTCAAGGGAAGAAAGGAAACAGAAGAGAAAACAGAGATGGTGATTTATCTTGTTCCGCATTGGGAGAAAAATGATGACGAGACAATAAATCCTGAGACCGACGAGGAATTTTTCAGCCGCATAAATGAAAAATACCTGAACATGAGTTCAAACGAAAAAGGAGGAAACAATGCAGACAATGAGTAAGTTTACTTTGTCGCCGGTGTTCTGCCTTCACAATGGTGCTGTAGTTCTTAGACAGGATGAGGATTCTGTTACAATCGGACTTTTGGATATGAGTAATATCGTGCTCAGGTGCAGGCTCTCTCATGCGGTGGCTTCCCAGGTAAGAAAAAACGGCAGGTCAGCATCGACATTTTTTGAGCTGGTGTCGCAGGATGATTTTAACCGTCAAATATCGCTTTTGTTCTCAAAGGAAAAAAACTTGGGAATGAAAACACCAGACATTGAGGAGAAAAATCCAATATCGGAAAACGAGGCAGAGGCACTTTTGAATGCACTTGTAGGCACTGCACTAAAGGCACAGGCTACAGACATTCACATAGAGAACAGCTTGGTTCGATTCAGGATTTGCGGTGAGCTTGTAAAGGAAATTGAGCTTGACACAGAAAGAAAAAAGGCACTTGTCAGACGAATCAAACTTCTTTCGCACATGAATGTTGTGGAAACAAGAAAAGGACAGGACGGACAGTTTGTGTTTAAGACGCGGGACAGCCATGATGTCTTTGTCCGTGTATCGTGTGTGCCCTCTGTGGGAAATGAAGAATCTTTGGTACTGAGGCTTCTTGATACACGCAGGATGCCGCTTTGCCTTGATAAGCTTGGATTTGATGATGAGCAGCTTGCGATGATACGTGAGCTTTGCAGGTACAGTGACGGATTGATTTTGGTTTGCGGTGCCACAGGTTCCGGTAAATCCACAACTGCAGGAGCGATGCTTCAGGAGATACGCAGGCAGTCCATTGAAACAAAAAAAATATTGAGCCTTGAGGATCCACCGGAATATGTTCTTGAAGGTGTTACACAGATTCAAGTGCATGATGACAGTGAGTTGAGTTTCCATGAAATGCTGAGGCGTTCTTTCAGGCAGGACCCAGATGTGATTTTCATTGGTGAGATAAGGGATTCACAGACGGCGAGGGTTGCATTGCAGGCTGCCATGACAGGTCATCTTGTGATTGCGACTTTGCACACAGGTACTTTAAGTCAGGCGGTGTTAAGGATGCAGGATTTAGGTGCGGAGCCGGCTTTGATTGCCTCTGTGTTAAGGGCAGTAATAGTTCAGCGTCTTGTGCAGAGAAAGCTTTATGCCCAGATTCGTGTTCTGGATCAGGCGAAAGAAAATTCAGTGCATAAGGGAACTGTGCTTAAGAACGGTGTTCTTAGAATAAACTATCAAAAAAAGGAGGTATCGTAATTGAGTGACAGAAACGTGCTGAGGTTTACAGAGGTGATTCATACAGTATTGAAATCCGGGATGAACCTTGGGCAGGCTTTGGACATGATTGGAAAAATGGATGGACTTCCACAGAGAGTTAAAAGTGCAGCAAATCAGATTAATGCTTTTCTTGAAAATGGCAGGCTTTTTTCGAATGCACTGTCTGACTGTGATGTCATTCGTTTTGGGAAGGATTATGTGGCATTTGTCGCGGCGGCGGAGAGAGGTGGTTCAATAGATATGACTTTTGAATTTCTGCTTAAACGTGAGAAAGAGAAAGAAAAACGTAAGAATACCCTTGTGTCAATATGTACATATCCGATTATTGTCGTCATTGCTGCGTTTGCGGGAGGTTTAATCCTTGCGTTCAATTCTGTGAAAATCGTTCCTGATGTGACAGGCTCATTCAATCTGGAATCTTATTCAAGAGATGTTGTATGGGGCTGCATCAGGGCAAATGGATTTCTTCTTTCTTCAGCACTTTTTCTGTACATGTGGTTCAGGCATTTGATTGCAAAAAACATTGTGTTTGATGTGTTCAGTGTCATGAGTTTTCTGGTCAGGGGATCTTTGAGTCTGGATGAGGCATTGAGGATTTCGATTTTATCAGCAGGAAAAAATGAAAGCTTAAAACGCAGAATTATGCAGGGAAGGGAAATGCTGCAAAAAGGAAACACAGTATCTTCGGCTATTGAGTGCATAGAAAAAAACTGTGCCCTTTATGCGAGGTTTGCGGAGATAAACGGAAATCTAAAAGATGCTTTTGTTCAGATGACAGAATACCTTGAGAACAAAAAAACACGAAGAGAAAAAATGTGCATGGATATGGTTGAGCCTGTGACCATGTGCATTGTTGCGTCATACATAATAATTCTTTTAAAGAGCATAGTCATGCCGGTGATTTTTTACTATGGAGGATGAAAATGAAAAAAGAGAGAAGTAATTCAAAAAGGAGTCGTTATGAGAGAAAAAAGTCAGAATCAAGACAGAGTGGATTTACTTTTGTGGAGACACTCGCGGTTCTTGCAATTGGTGCAGTACTTGCCGCAGGAGCTTCAATCTCGGTGTTTAAGGCAGTGGAGTCAGCAAAAGAATTCTCTGCAAAAGAAACCGTCGCACAGTATCAGGCAGCATTACATGCCTATTACATCGATTGCAGGACTTACCCCAGCACGGAACAGGGTTTGTCTGCCCTCTGGGAAAAGCCTGTTCTTGTCCCCGTTCCTGAATCATGGAAAGGACCTTATGTCGACAAGGAAATTGCATGTGACCCATGGGGAAACAGCTTTGTCTATGCACAAAAAGGAAGTGCCGCATTCCCAAATGAATGTCCGCAGAGTCTGCCATTTGCAATCATCAGTTACGGAGCAGATGGAAAGGCAGGTGGAGAAGGTGTGAATTCTGACATTGTTTCGTGGAGGTAAAGGATGAAAAAATCGGACGGTTCAATTTTATTGACAACGGTAGCAATAATGTTTTGGGGATCAATTGTGATTGCAGTTATCTTTGGTCTGTTGAATGCACGATATGTTCATGTTCAGAAAAGATGCAGTGAGCTTTATGAAAATGAATATGTATACGGAACAGAAGCGAGGCAGAGCAATGAGACTTTATGAGATTATATGTGCGGTTGCAATGTTTTCTGTTATTTCGGCAGGAGCACTGGCATCAATGAAACCTGGTCTTGAACTGTATGACAGAACAGTGGAGCTTGAGCGGAAAGTTGAGCGTGACAGTTTTCTTGCAAAGGGATTTATCAATGTATGCAAAGATAACGATGGAAAACAGTTGAAGGAAAAAATGTCAGAGTGGAGGGAGATGTGCCTTTCAATGTGGTCCCTGGATTATCTTGAATGTGAGGAGAAAGGTGACAGTTATTGCCAGACATGGAAAAAAGACGGATTTGCCATGAGAGTGGAATATCCGATGGAGAGGCTAAAATGAAAAACAATGTGGTAAGAAAAAATGACTATGAGCTTTACCTGATGAATATTCCATGGACACTTTTAGGAAAAAAAAGAAAACAGTACATAAGGCGTGAATTGGAGAAAGTTCATCCATGTTTCGGCGAGCAGTAT
>JAGADS010000166.1 GCA_017613485.1 Treponema sp. | reverse complement strand
GAAAATGTTCCTCCCGAGAAAGTGATTGTGTCGGTAAATGATGTGCCTGAGGGTGTAAGCTTTGTGGGATCCAACAAGATAACCTACATGCCGTATACAAATGCCTCCAGCGAACAGTACGGAACCAACCTGACACTTTCATTCCGTTTTGATGAGCCAGGCTTCTATCAGATAAAGGCGATTGATGTAAGGATTGACGAAACCTATGCCAAAATTCCTGTCGATGCAGTGGAGGTATATGAGCATCCCAACACAGTCCGTCCTAAACTGAGCATTTCATTTGAAAGTCCGAATGTTCAGGTCTCCGGTAAAACCGTCAGGGTAAATTCAAATGAGCACATTCTTTTCAGGATGTACATTCAGAATGCAATTCAGGTGCTTACATTTGAGTGGCAGAGGAATCTTCCGGAGAATTCTCTTTTTAAGCAGCTTGAATACAATGACATAAGTGGAAATGTAGTTGTGGGAGATTTTTCTCCTGAGAAAATGCCCCTGGCCCTTTTTGACTGGCAGCCGCTCAAGCCCGGTACATACGATTTCCCTGAATTTGATATTGTTGCAACTTCTTATGGCGGTATACGCTATGAGGTTGAGACACCTGATTATAAAATTGAGGTTCTGGAGACGGAAGGTATTGTTGAGGAAGAGCAGCAGGATAAGGGTGTGTTTGCCTATGCATTTGTCAGTCCTCCTTCAGAAGAGAAAGCCGTTCAGGAAAAAACAGTCGGTGATGTTCCATTGGATACTCTTTACGATCTTTATTCCAGGGAACGACATTCAATAGTGCTATTTTCATCTGCATCCCAGGAACGGCAGGCTTTGGAGGATGAGCTGGGACTTTCTTCCATCAAGCGAATGCCCAGTGTGCCTCTTTTTGTCCTGGCATGGGTTTTCTGCATTGCATGTTTCATTGCGACAGTTGTGCTTTTTATACTCAAGAAAATTCCACATGCGGCTGTATGTGCAGTATTCTTTATACTTCTTCTTGCTCTTGGTGTCCTGAACAGTCATCTGATATCAAAAGAATACGGGCTTTACGAGGGCGGAGAAATTTATTCAATTCCTGAAAGCACGGGCGGTTCGGGTGTTGATATGCCAAAGGGAAGCCTTGTTCTTGTAAAGCACAGTGCAGGAGGCTGGCTTTATGTCGTTTTCAATGACACATACGGATGGGTTCCTGAAGATACCGTGCGTATTATTCAATAGGCGGTGAAAAATGGATTTCGGTGACATTCTTAAGCAGTGGGAAGACGGACAGAAGCAGAACCGCCAGAAAAAAACAGGACCGCAGAAATCAAACAAAAAGGCAAATGCACTTACAAAAGAGCAGAGGGAGCTCCTGAGACAGGGATATTCACTTGAACGGCAGATGGAGGAGGACAATTCCAGGCGTGCAAATCCCATGGAAGTATGGCTCAACCAGCATGGAACCGTGGACAAGGATAAGATAAATGATGAGGCAGAGAGGGAAAATGCACTGAACGACCGCGAGTACCTTAAGAGGCTTAAGCCAGAGGCTGTAATCGACCTGCACGGACTTACACGCGATGAGGCATGGTCAAGACTGGAGGCTTTTGTTACTGATGCACAGAGAAGGTCCTACCGCAAGATTCTTATTATTCACGGCAAGGGAAATCATTCAACAGGCTCAGATCCTGTGCTTGGACCAATGGTAAGGCTCTTTATTGAGCAGGACAGGCGGCTGGGCTCATCAGGTCATCCTGACAGGAACAACGGCGGTAACGGGGCGACATGGGTGCTTCTGAAACGCTGAGTGAATTTCCAGCTATTTTATAAAAAATTGTTTTTTCTTGTTTTTTTACTTGTTTTTAAACAGAAATTTGAGTAACTTTACTTTATGGACGATCTGTACAGGGAACTTGGAGTAGATAAGAATGCCTCTAGCGATGAGATAAAAAAGGCCTACAGAAACCTGGCTTTTAAATATCATCCCGACCGGAATGAGGGCAATAAGGAAGCAGAGGATAAATTCAAGAGGATAAACGAGGCTTATTCAGTGCTTGGTGACGAGTCTAAGCGCCGCCAGTATGACCTGTACGGCTCAAGCTCCTCTCAGGGCTATTCTTCGTCAGGCTCACAGGGCAATAGTTCTGGTTACGGACAGAGTTACGGGACTTACGGCTCATACAGCTCGTACGACTGGACTTCAAGCGACAGTCCTTTCTGGGAGTTTTTCAGGCAGGCAGGCGGCACACAGGATTCCACGGAAAAGAAAAACACCTACACATGGACAACGAAAAATACCAGCACAAAATACACAAGGCGTCAGGGAGTCACAATGCTCCTGAACGGTCTTCTGCAGGCAATTGCCGGTTTTGCATTCTTTGACCTGTTGATATGGTTCCTGCCGGTTAATATTCTCTGTCTGTGTATTGGTGTTAAGGGAATTGTAAATGCATTCCGTGCATTAAAATACATATTCCCCGGAAAAAAATAACAGCCGTTTTTAACTTTTAACGCTCGCGGAAGATTATGCGTCCGCGGTTTAGGTCGTATGGAGACAGCTCTACTTTTACTGTATCTCCTGGTACTATACGGATGTAGTGTTTGCGCATTTTACCGCTTAAATGAGCAAGAATGATATGCTGGTTCTGCAGTTCCACACGGAACATAGTGTTTGGAAGGGCTTCCTTTACCACACCTTCAACTTCGATAGCTTCGTCTTTATTAGCCACAAATTCCTCCAGAATTTATTTGCTTTTTTTAGGATTTATACGTATACTAGTATGTACAAAATAGCATAAATTGTCAATAAAGGGGATTTAAATGAAAAAGGACTTTGTAGAAAAACAGAAGAAAAAGTTGCTTGAGATGAGGGAAGAAATATTAGCTAAGCTTAAGGACCGCCATGAGGAAGCTGCCGTTCTTGCAAGTTCTTCGGAACCCGGAGATGAGGTTGATGTGGCTTCAACCGCAATAGACGGAAACCTGCTCAATGAGCTTAGCGATCATGAGACACGCCGTCTTAACATGATAAACAATGCTCTGGACCGCATTCAGCAGAATACCTATGGACGCTGCCTTTTGTGCGAAAAGAACATTCCGGAGGCACGCCTTCTTTCGATTCCGTATGCACCTCTGTGTGTAGACTGTCAGACTGAGGAAGAACGCCGCTCGCGTTAAGCTCCAAGGCTTGTTAGAATTCCTGCATGAAAGACCTGCCGCCGGAAAAATACATGAATTCCGTGTAGCCGGCCTTTTGTGCAAGCCTTGCAGCCATGTCAAATGCAAAATCAATGTGCTCTGTTGAATGTGCATCCGAGCTCAATGTAACAGGTACATTTTTCTCATGTAACAGCTCAAGGAATTCCAGTGACGGATAGGGAACGTCAAGTTTTCCCCTTGCTATTGCACCTGTGTTTATCTCCACGCATACGCCGCTTTTTGCTATTGCTTCCGCTGTTTCCTTTATCGAGTCCCGGTACCAGTTTTCGTTTTCGTTGAAAAGGGGATAAGGAGCCTTGGATGAATTCTGGATTTTTATCAGGTCACAGTGTGCAAGAATCTGAAAATCACCTTCCTTAAGCATTTCCCTCTCGCACTCAAAATATTCCTGAACTGCTTTTTTAATGTCTCCGCCGTATACCCTCTGTATCTGTTCCCTTGTTTTTTCAAAAGGTCCGTCAACACCGTAGAATCCCTTGTTTCCGGGAACATAATGCACCGCGCCAATCAGATAGTCCGGCTTTATCTCGTCGGTATACTGTGATTTTACAGGACATGAGACTCCCGCAATATAGTCACACTCATAGCCCAGAAGTATTTCAATCTTATCTTTGTATACTTCCGCAAGACGCCTTATTTCCTTTGCATACTCCCAGTGATCCTTGTATGGAATGTGCCAGTCTGATGAAAATGGAAACATTGAGTGTCCGCTGAATCCTATTGTGCTGAATCCTCTTTTTATTGCCTCCTGAACCATCTGTTCCGGTGTATTTTTTCCGTCGCAGAAAGTCGTGTGCATGTGGTAATTAGTCTTGGATGTCATTTTTTTCCCCTTCTAAAAAAGAATCATTCATTAAAATGAATTGTTCCATTGCTTTACTAGCTTTTTAAGCTCAACAAAGTCCAGGGCAAAATCTGTTTTTGCTGCCTCAAGTGCAACTGGATTGTTGTCTTTGGCCGCCTGCTCCATTTTACTTGCGGAGACAGCCAGTTTGGAGCTGTTGATGGAGGAACTGTTCTCCTTTGCCTTTCTGGAAAGTGACTCGAGGTTCTTGTATTCCTTTTCCTCGTGATCAAGCCTGATATTTATCTGCGTTAAAAGCCTTTCCGTGCTGCTTATGTATTCCCGCATTATTGCAACTGCCCTTTCGCGGCTTTTGTCTGTTTTACCCATGAATGAGGCAATGTCCCATAATCCAGGCGACTTGCTGTTTACGCTTGCTATGGTCATTATGCTCTTTGCCCTGGGGAACGAAAGCACCGTGTTCCATTTTTCCAGAATCTGCTTTACTGTATCCCTCTTGAACGGTTTGATCATAATGTCGTTTATTCCGATTTTGTGGTATTCCGCGAAATCATTTGAATCATTGTTTGCCGTACATGCTATTATGATGCCGTTGTAACCCATGGTCCTTATTTCTGCCGTTGCATCAAGTCCGCTTTTTCCCGGCATGTGAATGTCCATGAATATAAGGTCGGTGTCAGGAGTTTCCGTGATACGCACGACTGCCTGCTGTCCGTCCTCTGCCTGAATTACCCTTGCCCCGAATTTCTCCAGGAATGAAACAAGAATCTTTCTGTTTACCGGGTGGTCTTCCGCAACAAGTACGGTTTTTCCGAGCATGAGAGTGTTTTCAATTGTAGCCAATGGGGTAGAGAAAGATGTTCCTCCTGCAATTCTTGAATCATCCGGCTCCAGCTCAAAAGGCTGTGTAAATGCCTCAACCAGTGTATTGAGCAGCTGATAGCGTTTTATTGGCTTGTAGAGGTAACCGTTGAACCAGTTAAGGAACTTCATCTTTGCCTCTCCCTTCATCTGCCCCTCTGGCACCATCAGGTATAGCTTCATGTTGTTGATTTTCGGGTTGCTGTTGATTTCTGCCGCAAGATACCATCCGTCCATTCCCGGCATAAGCATGTCTATGAATGCAAGGGTAAACGGGTGTCCTTTCTCATAAGCATCCTGGAGTTTCTGCAGTGCCTCATTTCCGCTCTCCGCAGTTTGCACAGATCGGATGCCCAGGCCTTTCAGTTTATCAACCATACTCCGCAGGCTGAATTTATTGTCATCGACTATCAGCATGTTTGATGTTGATGGAATCTCAAGCTCAAACTGTTTTTCGTTTTCAAGAGTCACGCATGTAAGTGGAGTTGTAAACCAGAAAATTGAACCGCCGGTGGGATTAGACTTTACTCCTATGGAACCGCCTGTAAGATCCATGATTCTCTTGCATATTGCAAGTCCAAGTCCTGAGCCGCCGTAACGCCTTGTTGTGGAGGCATCAACCTGATAAAATTGATTGAATATAAGACTCTGCTTTTCAACTGGAACACCGATTCCTGAGTCTTCAACTTGAAAGTAAAGCCTGTTGTCCTGCCGCTGCACGGAAACAAAGATGTAGCCTTTCTCGGTGAACTTAACGGCATTTTTTACAAGATTAAGTATCACCTGCTGCATTCGTGTCGGGTCGCCCATTATCATTTTTGGAATGCAGGGATCAATGTCTGTCGTGATTTCAAGGCCTTTTTCAAACGCTTCTATGGCAACAAGATCAACCACATGCTCAACAAGCTCCGATACGTCAAACGGAATGTTCTCCATCTGCATTTCGCCCGAAGTGAGTTTTGTGAAGTCAAGCACGTCATTTGCAAGCTGAAGAAGAACGTCCGCGCTGAATTCAATCTGTCTTACATATTCGCGCTGTTCCTTGTTTAGAGGTGTATCCTGGATTAACTCCGTCGTGCTTATGATTGTCTGCAAGGGTGTCCTGATTTCGTGGAGTGTACTTGCCAAAAACCTTGAGCCTGAAATAACGGAATTATTGTCCATTTTGCTAACTGTTCAGGACTCCAAGTGCCTTTTGAATGATGACTGCCGGTTTCTGTGGCTTTACAAGATAGGTTCTTGCTCCAAGACTCAACGACTGTATGACGACTTCCTTGCTTGAGGCCTGTGAGTAAATGATTATCGGTGTCGTAAATCCCTGCCTCTGAAGGTTTCGCAGAATATCAAGACCGTTAACGTCTCCAAGAAACAGATCCATGATGATGACATCAAACTGTTCCTTTGCGATTGCCTCTACAAAACTTGTGCCGTTATCGAAAAATACGCTTTCTGCATTTATGCTCTGGAAAGAAGGAAGAAGAAGGTCATGGGTTGCCGGATCCTTGTCTACAACAGCAATTCTTATGGTGGAGCTGTTTTCTCCTCCTGCCTGTGCCGAACCGCCGTTGTCTGTGCTGAAGCGTGTGTCGATGGAGCTTGCAACAGATTCATCATCCGCAAAGAGAATCTTGTCTGAGACAATATCGCTTACGTCATCATAGGTTGTTCCGCCGTCAACAAGCGAATTAAGGACGTCGTTAAGGTTTTCCGCAACTTCAATTCCGTGGTATGTCGGGTGTCCTTCCAGAAGATCATTGGTAAATTTATTGAGCGAAAGAACCTTGATGTTCTTTAATGCAAAAGCCTTGATAAGGTTGTCAAAAAGAATCTCAAGGTTTGTTCCGTCTACAAAAGTCAAATCCAGGCTTGTCATCAGGATGATGATTTTGGGATCGTGCATTTTGTTTTTTTCAACAATCTCGTCAAGCTGGTATTTGAGTATCTCGATTTTGTCACGGTTGAGCCCCTGTGCAATGTCAACGAAAATTATGTTGCCGTTTACGTGGGTTTCAATAACGCTGGGGGTCTCGTCTATTGTAATACGGGTTTTGATGATGCGACCTATAGCCGCTAAAAAAACATCGAATTTGACTGGCTTTGAAAAATAGTTAAAGACCCCGTATTTCACCAGATTTGAGATGCTGGAGCGTGGAATCTCAGGACCTACGATAATCATCGGGAGCTTTGCCGCATTCGGTTCCGAGATCTTGTTGTCCAGAAAATCCTGAATGCTCGTAATATCTGACTCTACGTCTACAATGACCAAGTCGGGCATAAGGCTGACCATTTTTTGAAATGCATCCCTGTTGCCTGCAGCCGTCTCAACCTTAAGCTGCTCTGCGAGTAATTTATCCTTCAAGAACTCCATGAAAATAGGAGAGGCATCAACCAAAAGAACCTGTTTCATACATACTATTTTATAGTAAGTATTGTAGAATTTCAAGTGAAATTTTCTACTGTTCCTGATTGAATTGAAAGTAGACAAAATTCATGTAAAAATATAGAATTGAATTAAGTTTTTTTGAGGAGTAAAAAAATGAGTGAAGAAAATAAAATTACTGGAAAAAAGATTGTTACTGTTTTGTCAATTGTTGGATTCTGTATCGGTGCTTTCCTTTTTGGCTGGAATCTTTATTTCCGCAGAGTGCCTCAGATGATAGTATTCCTTCTTATCACATTGGTATGTGCTGGTTTCTTTGTAAACAATGTTAAAGGCAAAAAATAATATCAAAGGGGAATGACATGAAAAGTGCTGTAGTTTTTATTGCTGATGGAT
>JAGADS010000165.1 GCA_017613485.1 Treponema sp. | reverse complement strand
CCCTCAAGTATGGTTCGCTCGATGGATGGAGATGATAAGGTTAATGTTGATTTCCCTATAGAAAAGTTTACGAAGATTGCGGATCAAGTGCTGAGCTTTGGTGCGGATTGAAAAAAGGAAAAGAAATATGTGGGGAAAAGCCAGACGACCTTTCCCCTGTTAAGGAATTAGATTATGCCAAGTGAACCGAGCAGAAGAACAACTAGAAGAACAGGTGCAACAGCTTTTACCATGATGATGTAAAGCCATTTTCTTGCGAATGTCTCGCCGTTCTTTGTAGCTTCCTCGATGGCTGTCTTTGGCTTGACGACCCAACCGATAAGGATACAAGTACCGATTGCAACAACAGGCATGAGGATGTTGTTAGAGATATAGTCAACAATATCCAGAATCTGTGCGGCTGCTCCGTTTGGCAGTGTAATCTCAAAGTAGAAGTAATTGTAACCGAAGCAGATTATGATTCCGATTGCAAGTGCGATGACTGTCTCGATGACGGTGGCCTTCTTTCTGCTTACACCAAACTTGTCCATGATGCCTGCGACTACCGCTTCCAGAACAGAGATTGAACTTGTGAGTGCGGCAAACAGAACCATGATAAAGAAGATAGCTCCGATAACCTGACCGATGGCACCCATCTGCTGGAACACCTTTGGAATTGCAACGAACATGAGACCAGCACCACCGGACATTCCCTCTTTGCCCATAAAGACGTAGACGGCAGGAATGATCATTACACCGGCAAGAATTGCAACGATTGTGTCAAAGAATTCGATTCTGTTGACGGACTTGATCATGTTTTCCTTGTCCTTGCAGTATGAACCGTAAGTTACCATGATGCCCATTGCAACGCTGATGCTGTAGAAGAGCTGGCCCATGGCATCCATCACGACCACAAGGAATTTCTTTGCGGTAAGGCCTTCAAACGAAGGAACAAAATAAAGCTTGAGACCTTCAACTCCGCTGCGTCCTGTTTCCGGGCTGCTGATTGTAACGGAGAAAATTGCGATACCAATAACAAGGATGAACAGAGCCGGCATGAGGATTTTGGAAATGGATTCGATTCCCTTGTTGACTCCACGGAAAACAACAAATGCGGTTGCCGCCAAGAAAATCACGTCAAAAATGATGGGCGAAACCTTGCCTGTATAAAAGGCACCAAAATAACCGTCAGCGGCAGCAGCAATGCCCTGTCCTGAAATGAATGCGACTGCATATTTCAAAACCCAACCGCCGATGATGCAGTAATACGGAAGAATCAGGAATGGAACCACAACGGAAAAACCGCCGAGCCATCCGAAGCCCTTGTTCAACTTGCCGTAAGCGGTGAGGGAACTCTGCTTTGTCTTGCGTCCGATTGCAATTTCGGAAAAGAGCAGGGTAAAACCGAATGTCAGTGCAAGCACGATGTAGACGAGGAGGAACAGACCTCCGCCATCCTTTGCCGCCAGATAAGGAAAGCGCCAGATGTTTCCCAATCCAACCGCACTACCAGCCGCTGCCAGAATGAATCCAAGCGAGCTAGAAAACGAATTACGATTTGAACTCATAAAAATCTCCTATTTTATTAATATGACACTCGTAAAAATAGTACAATGAAACATGGTTTATTTCAAGGGAGGAAGAAAATTGTCACGTGGAACTGCTACTCCCTGAGACAAGCCAGTGGAATTACAAAAACTCCGTCATCTCGCCGATAGCCGTACTCGGTTGCCGTAATTACAATTTTCAAGTCGGGGAGCCGGAGGGGAACCTGAGTTTCTTCCTCATTGTGTTTTTTTATGAGGCTCTCTATTTGCAGAAGATGTTTTGCTCCCTCGTCGATTTCATGTGATCCCAGCTTGATTTCCATGATGGCATACTGTCCGTTCCCCAAATGCAGAACGGCATCAGCCTCTAGACCATATCTGTCGTGGTAATATGACATTCGACCATCTCTTGCGCTTGAATAGACTTTTAAGTCCCTAAAACAAAGCGATTCAAATAAAAAGCCCAAAGTCTTAAAATCGGTGTTGAAAAATTCAGGGGTAAGATACATGGCGGCTACTGCGATGGAAGGGTCAATCAGGTTTCTTTTTTTGGACGCACGAATTGCTGTTTTTGAGCGTATGGAAGGACACCATGCGTCAATATCCTCAATTATATATAGCTTTTCCAATGCGGAAACGTAATCAAAGAAAGTTGATTCCGAGATATCCGTTGATGCGCTGACATCCTTATAAATTGTTTTAACATCAGCAAGCGTACATATGTTCCGGGAATACGATTTCAAAATGTTTTCTGCCCATACCGGATTGCGTCTGGTATTGTCCACGTTCGAAATATCAACGTTTACAGTCTGTGTGTACAAATCACGTGCAACGTTTAGCTTTGCTTTATCCGATTTGATTTTTAGCGTGCTTGGCCATCCACCACGACATATAGCATAAATTATGCCGTCAATATCAAGGTCAGACTTGCATCCGTCAAATTGCTCAGGATGCTCAAATAACATTCCGAGAGAAACAGTGCCGTTTGATTCCCCGCTTTCATAAAGACTCATGGGATACATTTTCATGGTGGAGATTCTGAGCGTTCCTGTATGAGGTGTCGTTACCGTCTGCGATGTGGAGCCTGTGAGAATATACAACCCGGTTTCCTGTCTGTCATCAACGGATTTTCTTATGGCTCCCCATATTTTGGGTGCGTCTTGCCATTCATCAAACAAACGAGGGGTTTTGCCTATCAAAAGTTTTGACGGCTGGGTATTTGCAACTGAAAGATATTCTTCTCTCATGTCTTCATCTTGGAATTCTATTATGCTTGAAGCTTTTTGCTTTGCGGTTGTTGTTTTTCCGCACCCCTTCGGACCTGTTATCAAAGTCGCACCGAATGATTCGAGTTTTTCGTCCAAAAGTGTATCTGCAAGCCGTTTTTTGTAAGACATATCAAATTCTCCTTTCTCCTTATTTTACGGGGTTTTCTCCTGAAATTCAAGCGATTTGTGGCATTTTGTTACAGTGATTTGTGGTAATTTGTTACAGTGATTTGCGGTGTGAAAAGGAAAACTGAGAGTGTCAAAGCAGGTGATTGAAGAATAAGGCTTTTTCCTGTATGATTACATATTATGGAAGAACTTAAGATTTTGCTGGCTAAGGGCCGGATTTATGAGTCAGTTTATGAACTTTTGAGCGATGTGGGCATTTCAATTTATCTGCCTGACAGGACATATTTCCCGATTACAAATCAGGAGGACCTGGCGTTTCAGGTGGTAAAGCCTCAGATTGTCAGCAACCTTCTTGCAAACGGACGTGCAGACCTTGGTTTTTCAGGAAAGGACTGGGTTTACGAAAACGGCGTTCAGGATCAGGTGGAAGAAATCATGGATCTGGGCTTTGATCCGGTGCGCATTGTTGCCGCCATTCCGGATACGGTTGATTACGATGCCCTGTTAAAAAAGCCCGTGACGATTGCTACCGAGTATCAGACTTTGAGCGGCAAGTGGGTTCAGGAGAAGAAAATCCAGGGAACTCTTTTCCGCACCTGGGGTACAAGCGAAGGTTTTGTTCAGGACAACAAGGACAGCATTGCCCAGAT
>JAGADS010000164.1 GCA_017613485.1 Treponema sp. | reverse complement strand
TATTGTGACCGAAGCGATATGAGCGTTAAACGTAAACTCAAGGAGCTCTGGTGGGCAATTCAGATGGAAAGGCGTTTCTCAAAGAACGAGATACTTGAGCTTTACCTGAACAAGATTTATTTCGGTGGCGGTACAAACGGTGTCAATGCGGCGTGTAAATATTATTTCAAGCACAGCGCGGATGAAATTACTCCCGCAGAGGCATCTATACTTGTAATACAGCTGTCCAATCCTTCTTACTATAATCCTTTTGACCATCCTGACAGGGCCATGTCAATGCAGCAGGTCGTCCTTGATGCAATGGTGGAGCTCGGATATGTAACAAAAGATGAAGCCGAGGAAAGCTTTGACGATTACTGGGCAAACTTTGACTACAACAGGACCAGTACATCTTCTTATGAAATGCGTGTGGACAATGCCCCATGGTTCAGTGAGTATGTCCGCCGTGAGCTGAATGACATGTTCTACGGAACCGAGGATATCTATACCAGCGGTTACACGGTCTATACTACGCTCAATCTCTCTCATCAGAAAGCGGCTGAGGAAATAATGCAGGATTATATTGCCTATGCAAACGCTACTTACCAGAAGAGCATGAGTGAGTCTAAGAAGGAGACTGCAAGGCAGTTTGTTCCGATTGTTGAGCTTATGTGTCTTGTGTTCAACCTTCCTTCCATGAAAGTCAGCGAGCAGAGGGCAGAGTCACTTTCCTATGATGAATATGCGACTACGGTAAACCCTGTTCTTGATATTCTCTCCATGATTACTGGAATAGAAAGCCTTAAGACGCAGATTGTACCGGAGGGACATAACCTCTTAAAGAAAAATACAGAGCGTACCACAATCGAAGGAACTATGGTTGCAATAGAAAACGGTACAGGTTACATCGATGCCATTGTCGGCGGTTCTAAATATGATGCTTCCAACCAGTATATCCGTGCGGTTCAGTCAAAGCTGCAGCCAGGTTCAACTATAAAACCGCTGTATTATTCTGCGGCAATTGATTCAAGGCAGTTTACTATGGGAACCGTTATAAGTGATACACCGGTCGTATTCCACAAGGATGACGGTTCTCCATACATTCCACAGGACTTCCTTGGAAAATATGAGGGTAATGTTGAGCTGTGGTATGCTCTTGCACACTCTATGAACATTCCTTCGCTCAAAGTTCTTGACGGTGTAGGTTTCGATGCCGCAATCAACCGCATAACGACGCTTACAAACATTCCAGTTGATGAATGGGATTCACGCGGTATTCAGGCTGTGTATCCTCTGGGTCTCGGTGTCTGTTCAGTCCGCCCTATAGAAATGGCACAGGCTTTTGCTACATTTGCAAACAACGGAAAACAGATCCCGACCATCTGCATACGTTACATCGAGGATAAGGACGGAAACATAATAAAGAATCCGGAGCAGGAACAGCATGATTATCTTGATGCACTTGGAAGTGAGGCACAGGTAATATCTCCGCAGAATGCCTATATCATGCAGGAAATGCTCAAGAAGACGGTACAGACCGGTACTCTTGTCAACGGATCTAACTTTGACTCAACCTGGCGTACTATAGAGAAAAATAAGGGAACAGGAAACAAATTCCGCTTCCAGGGAGCAGACGGACGTTACTTCTACATGCCTGCCGCAGGTAAGACTGGTACTACCCAGAACTGGGCGGATGCATGGACAGTCGGTTTCACGCCGTATTATACAGCAGCATTCTGGTTTGGATTTGACCGCCCCGGACAGTCTCTTGGCCTTAAGATTACTGGTTCAACCCTTGCCGGTGTTGCATGGGGTGACTTCATGAATGTGGCAAACAAAGGTAAACCATACAAGCCGTTTGTAAACAAGATACCCGCCGGAATTGTATCGTTGAAGATATGTGATGAGACTGGCCTTATATGGACTGAGGCATGTGGTGATCATGATGTAGTGGTTCATTATCTTGCAGGTACGGAGCCTACGGAAACATGTGAGCTTCATGTCTACAACTATGCTGAGGTTCTTGCCATGGAAAACATGCGCATGCAGCAGATACTTTCAGGCTATCAGTATGAGCAGGTTGATGATACGGACCTCTTCCTTGACCTTAGCTTCCTTGATTCAGAGGACGGAAAGAGCAATACACAGTCACTGTTTGAGGATATCTTCGGTGAGTCAGGCGGTTCATTCTCATTTGATTCACTTGACTATGATTCCTTTGATGACACTCTTTACTATGATGATGATAAGATAAAGACAGACAGCGCCGAGTATCTTAACGAGGAATTTGACAAGCTGGAGTTAAACGCAAGAGAGAATAATGCCGATGCTCAAAATGGTGAGGGAACAACAGAATCAGGAATCAATTGGCTTACTGATCCTGCCCCGGCTCCCTAAAGAGAATATATGCTGGTAAAGATAGCTGACATTAAAGTTAAGAGAAGGGTAAGAAAAGACCTCGGAAACCTGGATCAGTTAAAGGACAGCCTCAGGACATACGGATTGCTTAATCCGATTACACTGACTTCTAATCATGAGTTGGTTGCAGGAGAACGCCGTCTTGAAGCTGCCAAAGCACTGGGATGGGAGCATATTAACGCGGTAATCATAGATACTAAGCTCACAAAACTTCAGAAACTTGAGATGGAAATTGAGGAAAACAATCAGAGGAAGGAGTTTACCGAGGATGAGCTTCTGGACGGTTACCATCGCCTTGAGAAACTAAGGAATCCATCTATTTTTGCCCGCATTCTCTCGTTCTTTGCAGGAATCATACAGAAAATAATTGAATTCTTTAAGGGACTGGGAAAAAACAAAAAGAAAACAATAACACATGAAAAGCAGATAGTTGAAGTATAAAAAAAGGCCTCCGCTGATTACGGAAGCCTTTATTTTTCTGTAAAAGTGCAGCTTATTCTTCTGCAATTGCTTCTACAGGGCATGCTGAAGCACATGCACCGCAGCCTACACATGCATCTGCGTTGATTTCCCTTTTGTCATTTACTTCTGAAATTGCTTCTGAAGGACATTCACTTTCACATGCACCGCAGTTGATACATGTATCTGCATTGATTTTGTAAGCCATTTATCCACCTCACTGTAAATATTTCCGGTATACCGGTGATGATAAAATAAAGTATAATATTAAGAGTTACAAAAATCAAGAAAAAAGCCGTCGATATGCTGATTATTAGCGTGGGCTAACTTCAATCAGGATAGGACAGTGATCGCTTCCCTCTACATCAGAAAGAATCGTGCTCTGCCTGACATTCTGCACAAAGGAGTCGTTCACGCACTGATAGTCAATGCGCCACCCTATGTTTTTCTCCCTTGCATGCATACGGTAGCTCCACCATGTGTATTTCTCCGGTTCCTTGCAGAAATGCCGGAAAGTATCTGTGTAGCCGTTTGCGGTAAAGAAATCCATCCATGCCCTTTCTTCCGGGAGGTAGCCTGCATTGTGCTCGTTTGCCTTGGGATGAGATAGGTCTATGGGCTTGTGGGCAATGTTATAGTCACCGCACAGTACGATATCCATGCCATTGGAGACATACTCGTTGCATTTTTTGAATATGGCATTGCAGAAGTCGAGCTTATACGGAAGCCTTGCACCTTCTCCCTGACTGTTTGGAAAATAGGCGGAAATGACAGCTAGTTTTCCGAAATGTGCTGTCGTCACCCTGCCTTCGTCATCAAATTCACTGACACCCATGTTTTCAACAAGATCAGGCTTTATTCTGGTATAAATTGCAGTTCCTGAATAACCTGCTTTTACCGCGGATGAAAAATAACTGTGATAGACATTTGAACTGCTGCTGCTCTGGGCAAAAAGAGGTGCGTCATCATCTGCGTCCTGTCCTGGATTCAACAGGGAAGGTGAAAGCTGCTCCGCTCGTGCCTTTGTTTCCTGAATGCATATAACATCTGCATCTGAGTCAAGCATCCAGTCGACAAAACCTTTTTTCTCCACGGCACGTATACCGTTTACATTCCAAGATATGATTTTCATGGAAAAAGAATAACCTAAAAGCAATATGATTTCAAGATGAATTGAAGCGGGGATTCCTTGTTTTTTTTTATGATTCATGGTAAATTTGAAGGAGTAAGAGTAAGGAGTCTTGTTTTGATTAAGAAAATTGCCAAGGGCTATGGAACCCTGTTTTCTTCTTTCTTTAAGGTTGTTTTTCTGGCTTTATTGTGCCTGGGGCTTGGATTTTTGATTGTCTATCCGCTGTGGCTTTTTGCTTCGTCAGCACCCTCTGCCTATACAGTGTGTATGCTGGCGGTGATAGCTGTTGCCTTAGTTTTTCTCATTATTATGTCGATAAAGAAGAACGGACCTTTCCGCCTGCTTGTAAGGCTTGCAAAACTTGCCGTGATATTTGGCGGAATAGCGCTTTGCGTTCATTTTGTGTTTTCCGGTAACCGGATGGCTGCCTTGATTGTTATTATAGCAGTATTCGTGCTGTATGGATTACTTGCTTTTGGGGTTAGGAAAAATGAAAAAAAGAATTGAGGTTTTTTCTGTTCTTCTTCTGTTAGTCTCTGTTTATGCCCATTCACAGGCTTTTACCCGAATTCCTGAGCTTGTCTCCCGGAATCCTGTGTTCAAGCAGTATCAGAAACAGATTGAGGAAGCAAATAAGGCTGTCTTTATGGGAAAAAATCCCGCGGACTATCTTTATTTCTATGAGTATCAGTGCACCGAAAAGGATAAGCTCCTTCAGCTTGCGGCAAGATGTGCAATCCGCTACGATACCATTGCCACACTGAACCGACTTGATTCCCCGGAGGATGAGCTTAACGGCCGTGTACTGCTTCTACCGACACTTAACGGCCTTTTCATACCGTATTCACCGCAGACTGCAACCGAGATTCTGCTTGCCAAAGAGTATTCTGTTGACGCTCTTTCGGGAAAATATGAGTCATTTGACATTAACGGAACGGAATTTTTCTTTTTGCCAGATGAAAAGTTTTCTCCCACAGAAAGGGCATATTTCCTGGAGCCTGGAATGGTCCTTCCGCTTGAAAAAAGTGTCCTTACATCATCGTTTGGCATGAGGGTAAGCCCCATCAGCGGAAAATGGCTGTTCCACAAGGGAATTGACATGGCGGCCCCCACAGGAACCTCGATATACGCATGCAAGGCTGGAACTGTCCAATATGCGGTGAGCATGGATGCAACATACGGAAATTACGTGATACTGAACCATGGAGGCGGAATGACAAGCCTGTATGCCCACATGAGCAAGATGCTTGTGGAAAAGGGAGAGGCTGTTACGGCAGGGCAGGTTATCGGTAAAGTAGGCTCTACAGGCCTTGCGACAGGACCCCACCTCCATTTTGAAATCCGCATGAACGGAGAAGCCCAGGATCCCCAGAAATATCTTCCAAAGAAGCTGTAGTAAACTTTTTTTTGTCAACTACTGGAAAGATATTGTTTTTTTTAGTATATTATTGATATGAATTTAGAGAGTAAGATCGAAAGCTGTAAAAAGAATTTCTCATTATTCGCCTTCCTTTTTTTACTTTCAAGCACTGTAGCTTTTGCAGAGCAGTTCAGGGTTCATAAATCGGTATCCCTTCCCATTTCAAGTTCTGGAAGCAAAAATACGGTCTCTGCGGGTGTGAATGACTGTATTGTGATTGAGCTGCCCTCTGACATGGAGTTTATTGAAGGTATTGAGCTGCAGTTTAAGGTGCCAAAGGAAGTTGCCGCATGGCGTGATTCCGTTGCATACTCTTTTTATGACGGCATTGTCCCAGAGCCTTCATCCTCTGTCATAGACTACAATGGCACAAGAAAGACAACAGGAACTTTCGGTTCGTCCCTGAGCATGACGCTTAAAATACCGCTTAAAAGAAATCATACAATAAAAAAAGACGCTTACTCAACCCTTATGACAACGGTTCCAGACGTGGTTAAGGGCAAAATATTCCTAAGGCTTCAGCTGGTCATGAAAGGAACCAGCGATGACATTTATTCATCACAGTTTCAGGTTACGGGGAAACCCCTCTTCATCAACAAGGGAAAGCTCTTTGTTCAGCCTGTTGATCCGGACAAGGGGGAGGTAAAGCCCTATACCGTGTTTATTGACGGAAATCAGACAGATACGGCCGGGGGTGTGCTTTTAACGCCCGGAATGCACAATATCAACATCGTAAGCGACTATTACAGGAATGAATTCAGGACAGTTACGGTTGAGTAGGCAAAAAGACATACTGTAAATGTTGAGTTCAAGTCTATTGAGCCGATGGTAAGGATTGCAGCCCCAGAGGGAACACATGTCTATCTGGATGATTCATACATTTCTAATTTCACAAGTCCGATTTTTGTGTCCCAGGGGGATCATCAGATACGTTTTGTAATCGGTGACTATGAGATGGTGCGCACAATATCAGCCTTAAAGGGCAGGACATACAATGTAGCCGTTTCCATCAATGCCACAATAACCGAGGAAGAGTAAAACATCATAGGACTCAGACTCAAGGACTATCCCTATAGCGTAAAAAAATAAAATATCATTCAAGAAACCGCTATCTTTGCCGATATATATAATACCGGGTGTACAATTTATCCCCTCCCACCCATTTACACCCGGTTGCCTGATGGGCATGGCCGGCGATTGCCGGCCTCTTTTTTTTGTGGGAAAAGTGTATTATCGGGATGGGAAAGCCTTTATGACAGGCCGTGTACCGTCGATTTCTTCAAAAAAGGCACTGAGAGCATTGAATTCGTTCTTTTGTGTTGCATACCAGGCAATGACAGAAGGACTGTTCCTGAGCCTTTCTACGGCCGTTAGAAGGGGTTTTTGTCCTGCATTACCTTCAACTTCTATAACAATAAGGGATCCTGTTTCGTTACATTGCTCAACAAGGCTTTGGTCTGCAGAAAAGGGCATTGTCTTTATGTCCTTTATCTGTTCTTTTGTAAGGGGAAGACCGTTAAGAAAAAACATTTTTCCGTCAAATTTAATGTCCCGGAAAGAAATTCTGTCTACCCGGCTGAATTCAACCTCTCCCTGGGGAGAAATCAATTCCGTGGTAAGACTGTACATGGCGGGGCAGGCTGGAGACCACCATTGAATACCTGTTGCATTTGCGGTAGTAAGTATGGTATTTCCCTTTATTCCCGACAGAAGCTCGGCACATGGGTTTCCGGCATCTCCAACGATAGGAGCGTTCAGATCGGGAAACAAAACCTGCCTTAATGCGTAACCTGTAAAATCAAAGTCATCAGAAAGCTTTATCTGAGCAGTAAACTTGTTTTTTAACGTCTTGACAAAAACATCCTGAATCAAATCACGAGCCATGCATTCATTTTATGCGAAACAGCATGATTGGGCAAGTGTCTGAAATTGACAGCATAGGAATATTTGACTATTGCTTTTTTATCTGCTAGAATGAGGGCATGATATCAAGTTATTTATATATCTACACAATCGCAATCCTCTTTGGAATCATACTGCCATGGTATTATTCAAGAAAGAGAAGAATGCGCTTGCTCAGGATGAGAAGAAGACAAAAAGGAGAAACTCTTATGACATCAAAGTTACTTTCAGAATGCATCGGTAAAAAGGTTGAGCTTTACGGCGAAGGTGGAATATCCGGCTACAGCGGAACAGTCATCGAAGTTGAGAACAACCTCATCAAAATAGAAGACAAAAAGACCATCCGCATAATCAATGCTGATATGATCGCACAGGTCAAGATAAAGAAAGAACAGAAAGACTAAAGCATGAAAATACTCGTCATAAACAATTCTCTTGAAGAAAAGCAT
>JAGADS010000163.1 GCA_017613485.1 Treponema sp. | reverse complement strand
TGCTGCTCGATAAGCTTGAGGTTTACGTGCATCATGAACAGATAGCGGTATTTTTCCCATTCACGCTCGGTCTCAACATGTGCCATGGCGTAGTAGGGGTTTGCAAAGTCAGCGTTGACGGCTTTTTCCAGCCAGTAGATGTTCTCTATGCAGTCATCCGGGAGCTGCTGGTAGTGTACGTGGTAGAGCTTGTAGTAGTCTTCCTTGTATTTGCAGACGTATGCAAATGAACTGCTTGCTGTAAAAATAGCAAAAAGCACGATAGCAGTGAGGAATTTATATTTCTGAGTAAAACGATTCTTTTTCACAAACTGTTTATCGGCAGAAAACAGGGAAATATTAAGAGCTCATTTTGTCGGCTTTACGGATCATGCTTGTCTCCCACCGTAAAATGCTTCTTTCAGCGGCAAGCTCGTTACCCCTTACGTCGCACATTACACGGAATACAGGCTCTGTACCGCTCGGACGCATCCAGATGAATGCAAATGGCCGTTCAGCCTCGTCATAGAACTGAATTTTAAGGCCTCCGTTGCCGTTGTTCCAGCTTTCTCCGTTCTTAAGCTCTTTTTCCACAGTTCCGTTTGTAATGAATACCCTGTAGCTGTGGATTGAATAGATTGCCTGCATTTCCTCAAGATGCTGATCCCATTCCGCGTCAAACACTTCCTGGAAATGCTCCTTGAGTATGCCCTTGTCCTCTGTCTCAACCTGCAGAATGGCACTTTCCTCGCTTACTCCTGTCGTAGTGTATTCGGGGAGGGTTGCCATTATGTCTGCCATCGTAAAGTCTTTCTTGAATTTATATTCCTGATCAGAGAGCCTGCACCAAAGATGGAATGGACCAAGGTTCTCGCTTCCGTCTTCATTTGTCTTGTCTCTTATTGTAAGCAGCTTGACTATGGCAAAAACTGTTGCGAGCGGGTCACGTACACTGGAAGGATATGTAATGTTTCCGCCATTGCTTCCTTCGCCCAGAATGCGCACTGAATATCCCTCGCTTCTTTTTTCGCGTGCAAGATTGACGACGTTTGCCTCTCCTACCTCTGCCCTGAATACTGACATCTTGAATGCCTTGCAGATATGGTCTATGCGCATGGATGTGGGACCGTTTACGACAACGGCTGATTTTCCGTAATGTGCCATTGCTTTCCACAAAAGGCTTTTCTGCGGGAATGTATTGTGCTTCCAGATCTCAAATGCAGTCTCAGCAACAACGCTGAGTGCAAAAACGTCCTGAGCCTCGATTATCTTTGCAGACCGGCTTTTTGAATCCCAATATACAATGTTTCCGCGGTCTCCGTCACAGTCCGGCATGTAACCCAGAATCGTATCCTCGTCACCGTCCCTGTGCAGGTCTTCCATTACTTCAGCACACCAGTTGAGGTTTTCCGGTTCAGGAATGATGGCATGTGGAATGTTGCCCGGCTCATTGTTGAACGGCAGAAAGCTTAGTCCGCTTCCGGTTATGATTTTGTCGTCTATTGATCTTGTCCTTGCAGAACCGTTCATGTCGGCCGTAATTCCAAGAGGGTGCTTTTGAAGGGAGGCCCTGATTATTGAGAATACCTCATCCTGAATGTGTGTGTCCTTTGTTCCGGTAATCACTTCTCCAAGGAAATCCTCGTATACCCAGAGAGACTCCTTTTTGTACTGGTCACTCAGTGTGTAGGCAAGCTGAAGTTCCCTTTCGTCACATCCGTGCAGCAGATCCTGTGCGTTTTCCTCTGCCTCCGCGCCTTCGCATTTTTTAAGGAATTCCTGTATAAGTCTCGCATTTTCACTTCCAGGAAGGACACCTCCGTCGTTCAGGCCGAATTTTATTCCGTTGTGACCGATGGGGTTATGGCTTGCAGATATATATACAAAACCGCTGAATGAACGTGCATAGGCCATGATTTCCGGGGCTGATGCAATGCCAAGATAGCGGACGCTTACTTCCTTTGCTATGAGGGTTCTTAGAATGCAGTCGGTCATTTCCTCACCGGTGGGGCGGGTATCACGGGCGACTACGACAACAGGCTTACCGTTTGCCTTTTCAGTAATGTAATCAGCAAATGTCTCGGCAATAAGGGCACAGAGAGCCGCATTCTCATATCCAATATCCGGTGAAACATCCTCACCGTCTCCAGATTCAGCAAAAACCTTGCGCCAGCCTGACGCAGAAAGAATCATATTATGTTCCATAAAAGACAGTATAATCCGAAAAGTAAAATCATGCAATCTTTTTGTGGATGGGTAACGAGGAATTTTTCTATTATATCAGTGTTCTAAGCTCATCCCTGGTCTTTTTACTGCAGAAAGCGGCTTCCACGGCGTTTAGATACAGCTGTTTTTCCTCTTCTGACGTGATTTTGAACGTTTCCCTGATGTAATCAAACTCTTTGCTGAGTGTTGTCCTGCATATTGCCATGTCATCGGTATTGACGGTAACTTTTACGCCCCTTAAAAGAAATTCCCTGAGAGGGTAGGCACTCATGTCCTCTATGGCTTTCGTTATCTTATTGCTTGTGGGACAGCATTCAAGTGGAATTCCCTCCTGAATGATACGGTCCAGGACTTTCTCATCCTCAATTGAACGGATTCCGTGGCCGATACGTGATGCACCAAGCTCAAGAGCCTCCTGAACGCTTATGGCACCGGCAGCCTCTCCTGCATGGATTGTATATGGAATACTGTAGTTTTTTGCCGCCTCAAATTCCCTCTTAAAAAGATTTGTGGGAAAAAGTGCTTCTGCTCCAGCCAGGTCTACTGCAACGACACCACCGTCTTCAACTAAGAATTCATGTGCAAGCTCAATGGTCTCCATGTTTGACGTATGAGTTGACTCGTCATTTCCCCTCATGCAGCAGAGTATCAGGTTGGTGTGAAGATCTGATTTACCAAGGCCTTCAAGAGCCGCTGATATGACCTGTCTTTGTGTAAGTCCTTTTTGAGTTGAAAGCTGTGGTGCAAACCTGATTTCAAGATAAACAACACCGTCTCTTTTGACATTCTCCTGAACAAGGTGAACGCATTCCCTGATACCTGTCTCAGTCTGAAGAAGTGAAAGAGGAAGATCAAAACACTTAAGGAAATCATTCAGGCTATTGCAGTCATCTCCAACCGAGAGAAGTCTGTTCAATTCCTCGTCATTATCCGTCGGCAGCTGGAGATTCTGCAGGCGTGCAAGTGAGCGTGCGATATCCGTTGTAATGGATCCGTCCAGATGGCAGTGTAAATCAATAAGCGGTGTTCTAGTCATAGGAATAATATAGCATGATTTTGAGAATTGCGCATCAAGAATTATGAATTAACACTAATCGTCTCCGCAAGTTCCTGTCGCAAGCTATCGCTTGCTCTTAGAGTTTTTGCTTGCTCGCGAGGGCTCGCATTTTTTGCGGGCAAAAAACCGTAAAAACTCTCGGTATGCGTTATAAGCATAGCCCAGAATTCAATTTCCGACAAGTGTTCAGGCTGTTTTTTCATGATTTCTTCAATCTTAGGAAGCTCTATGTAATGTATCTGAACTATGTCGCTGAGTTTCCTATTATCCTCCTTCTCCTTGTAGATGTAGCTGTGGTGCAGGCGTGTGTCATCTACGATGTTGAAGTCCACGAACTGTATCTGATAGACGTGTGGAAGGAATGCATAGTCGTCACCTCTGCTCAGTGCATTATGGGTAAGGACAGCCGCATAGTATATTGACCTCTTTATCTGATCATCCTGATACTGTCGCAAGCTATTGCTTGCTCTTGGAGTTTTTTCTTGCTCGCAAAGGCTCGCATTTTTTGCTGGCAAAAAACCGTAAAAACTCCATATTATTTATTTTTTGTAACGATGTTTTCAGTGGAAAAAAAATAGTTGCGTAGTAAAAAAAATTATGAATTATGCATTACGAATTATGAATTGATTTAATAGTCTGACTCAACGCAATCCTTGGAGAAGAAAGACTTGAATACGACATCGTTCTTGAGGTTTAGAAGCTTCTTCTGGGCAACGGCCTTTGCAGCCTGTTCCCTGACCTCATCGTCAATGATGATCTGATACCGCATCTTAGCCTCTGAATTGTTTAAACTGTTTGTCATAAATACCTCGTTTTTAAGTTTTTATTCTCCCACTACTATATATATAGTATCAGACATGTCGTTTTTAACAAAAAATAGTACAAAAAGTTGAAAAAAAGTGGAAATTCTTTGCTTTCGGGTAGTCTGAATGATGGAAGTTTGCGTTTATAATTGTCACGCGGATTCGAAATGCCTACGGCATTTCATTATAAGGAAGATTTTATTCTATTTATTTTTGCAGTCTGCTTTATGTTTTTCAAATTATTTTCAACCAAAATAATTACCGTGGTCATGAGTAGCAATTATCATTTAAGAGAGCA
>JAGADS010000162.1 GCA_017613485.1 Treponema sp. | reverse complement strand
TTTTGCAGGGACTTTAAAAGTTCATCCTTGTCTGCATCGCGGTACATTTTCTGGGCAAGCTTCTTTTCCATAAGGGCGCGCTTCTTGCTCCAAGACATGGATGCGGTTACGGTAACAAGAGAGCGGTTCTTGTTCTGCAAAAGATATTTTTGTATAAGGGAAGAAATGTAGTTGGGGTCGCCAGCAATTCTTTTCTTGAGCCTTTCGTATTCAGCGGTGAACAAAAGGGTTTCCCAAGGCTTTGCTCCGTATCCCCATCCCCTAAGGGAACGTGCCAGTATGGAAAGGGAATTTGGACCTGAAATGCGGACAACTTCTTTGTTGCTAAATTCAACTTCCATGCAGACACGCTTTACGTCATCCTCTGGAATTCCTTCACGGCAAAGCTGCTCCAGTTTGGAAAGTACAAGGCTACCAACCTTCTTTATGTTCTCCGTCTTTACTCCGCGCAAACCGCAGAAAAGAAGCGGATACTTCATGCTTATGTAATGACCTGTCTGAGGAGCGGCATCTTCTCCCAGACCTGAATCCAGCAAGGCCTTTTGAACAGGAGCACAATCGTCACACCAAAGAAGTGCGCTAAGGAACATGGCTTCCACCTGAACCCTTACACGGTCAACGCACTCAGGAATTTTCCAAGAACAGATTACGCTGTTTGTTCCTTCCTTTGATTCAGAATCGGCAGGTCCGTAAGCATGGAAATATTTTTTTATCTTTACGTTTTTTTCTTTTGGCCAAACGGCTTTCTTTCCGGCAGAAGAAATTTTCTTTAGGATATTCTTGTCCAAAAAATCCAGCTGCTCTTCCGTAGGAATATTTCCGTAAAGGAAGACACGGCAGTTTGCGGCACAGTAATGCTTCTTGTGGAATTCCTTAAAGTGCTTGTAGGTAAGCTGAGGTATGCAAACGGGGTCTCCGCCAAAGTCCGTAGTGTAATGGGTTCCCGCGAGCAGGGCTTCTATTGGCTTATCCATTGCAATGGATTCAAAAGAAGAATATGCTCCCTTCATCTCGTTGTAGACAACACCGGATATGGTCTTCTTCTTGCCCTCCACTTCCAGCCTTACGCCTTCCTGCATAAAAACTTCTTTTCTTAGCAGGGGAAAAAAGACCGCATCGGCATAGACACCCATCAGGTTAAAATAGTCAGCCTTTAAAACGGAAGCTACGGGAAAAACCGTAAAGTCTTGAGTGGTGTATGCGTTAAGATATGTGTTTACGCTCTGGTTTTCCAAGCGGATAAAAGGATCCTTTAACGGATATTTTTTTGAGCCGCACAAAACGCTGTGTTCAATAATATGGGCTACACCGGTATTCTCTTCGTTGGGTGTTGCAAAAACAAAAGCGAATGTGTTTTCTTCATCATCATTAAGAAGGTGAAAAACTTCCATGCCTGTTTTTTCGTGAACCAGGTAAATTCCATGTGAATCACAATCCGGAACAGGAACTATATCTAAAACCTTAAAGCCCTTGTACTTCTGATTTACCTGCATCATACGTAAACTTCTCCGTCATCACGACCATCTACGCGAAGGTCTCCGTCTTCCCAAGCACGGCGCAACTCTGAATAAAACTGGTTTGTGATTCTGTCGCAGTCTATCTTTAGAACATGCTCACGAAGCTCTTCGTCTTCCAGAATTGCCTCTGCCCTGTTTTTTGAAACGTTGCTCAAAATCTTTTCGCGGAAGGCAGGACTCTTTCCCCTGATAAGAAGTGCAATATCCTCTTCCTGCATTGAGTGCAGCTTGTTCTGCATAAAGCGGTCGTCCGCACCAATAACGTCTTCTTCCGTAAAGAGGCGTTTCCGCAAATCCTCTCCAAGCTGGGGGTCCTGATCAAATATATCTTCAAGAATTGCATTTTCTGCAAGAGGATCCATGCGCTTAAGAATCTGGGCAAGAACTCCGCGTCCGTCAAGGTTCTGGGAATTCTCCGTGTTCTGGGTAAGCATCTTTTCGTTAAGGCTCTTACTGATTCTGTTCATAACCTCAGGAGAAACAGGCTTCATCTTTGCAAGACGCATTACAATATCCGCCTTTGCACCAGCGTCCATCGACTTGATTACAGCTGCGGCTTTCTTTGGCTCTACCTGCGAAAGAACCAATGCCTGTACTGCCGGGGACTCTCCGCTAATAAGAATACCTATGCGCTCTGCGTTGGCATCTGCAAGATAGTCAAAGGGCTTTCCCTCCGGATACTGGACGGACTTTTCCAAAAGCATCTCTGCCTTTTCTGAACCGTAGGCTTTGGTAAGAATTGTGCGTGCAGTGTCTATGCCTCCGCTTTCCCTTGCCTTATCCAAAAGGGTTTCAAATTCTGCAAGAACCTGCTCGGCTTCTTCCGGAGTAACCTTTCTTACAGCGGCAATCTCCGGTATGATTTTTTCCGTCTGCTCTTCCGTAAGATGGGGAAGAATTTTTGCGGCTTCGTCTACACCAATTACAACCAAAAACTTTGCAACGCGGCGGTATATGCTTTCCTTTTCTCCAGGCTGCTTGGGCTGTTCGGGAACTTTTACAAGACCTCTGGAAACAAGGGCTTTTGCAGCTTCACGGACATCCTCATCAGAAGCAGATGCCTTCTTCCTAAAATAAGTGCCTGTCTTTGCGGCTATCTTTGCCTCTTCCTTTGCACGCATATCTGCAAAAAGGTCTGTGCTTTCAACCTTGTTGCGCTTAATGGGAATCTGCGGAGCGGGAACGGGAGTTCTGGCTCTTTCCCTTTCCATTGCATTTTCAATAATCTCGTCCACATGCCTGTTAACTTTTTCAAAAACAGCCTTCCGTACAATGGGAACATGCCCAGGCTCTTCTTTACTTCTTATTTCGCGGGATACACTTTTTATTAGGTCTTCTGTGCCAGATGCACTTTTCTTATCCGAAGAATCTTCCGGGCTTCCAATATCGGCCACTTTCTTATAGGCGTTAAGTCGCAAATCGTTTAAATTCATGGAATATATTTTATTTTATATAGCAAAGAATTACAAGTGGTTGACGGGAGATGGGGGTGGTCATAAAGTTTCTCATGATTTCTTTAATTGTGGCTGTTCTCATTATAGTTGATATGACAATAACTATTCTTAAGTTCGTTCTTTTCGCCAAGCAGAATATTGCGGAAGAACTTTTCCAGATATTCCGTATTCATATAAATACCTTTCTGCATGTTCGTATAATTTGCACGGACTAAGGCATTGCGGAAATACCAGCTGCTCTTTGCAAACGCCTCAGTATTCACTTTAAAGCCAAGAAAATTCAGATATTTGATTGTAAACACGGCAATAGTTCTTGTGTTGCCCTCTCCAAAGGGATGAATCTGCCAGATATTTGCAACAAAGCGTGTAAGATGCTTTACAGCCTCTTCTTTAGAAAGTTTAGAATAATCAAAAGCCTTTTCTTGCCCAAAATCATATTCCAGAGTCTGACGAATCATATCGGCATTTACATAAAGAACAGTATCACCATCCAAAACCCATTCGCACTTTGATATATTATAATCGCGGAACCGGCCTGCTTTTACGGAGTAGAACACACCTGTAAAAAGACACTTATGAATCGAAAGTA
This sequence comes from Treponema sp., assembly GCA_017613485.1. The sequence goes on along the minus strand of JAGADS010000162.1, from coordinate 18,369 downwards.
GCAAAACTGGCGTAAAGCTGAATGTCTTTTCAGCTAAGATTTCACGGATACGGACTGAAACCTTATCTGCTTCTTCAGCATCCTCTTCCTCTTCTGTCTTACTCTGCTGTGAATCATAATATGAATCAATAAGCTGCTTGGCTTCTTCGATTGTAATTTCGCCAACAATGTTCCGTTTTGCTGTTTCGTAAAGATATTTAGAAGGAGTGAGGCCATCCACCTGCTGCAAGCCAATGGCTGCCTGCCAGAGTTTTCCGTTCTCTTGTTGCTCTGGTTCACTTTGGAGGATGTATGAGTCAAAGTCTATTTCGAACTTGAATAATTTTTCTTTTGACATAAATGCCTCATTTTTTTGACTGTTTAATCGTGTATATTGTATTTCTCGAAATTATATTATAAAAGACTTTAAGAAAATTTTCTATAATGCTAGTATTTTTGCCAGTCAGGGCTTTCGCATTATAAACACCTTATAGTGTTTTTTTTCTAAAAATATGCTATATTACTTTTCTATGAAGAAATCACTCTTTGCTTTATTTTTTATTCCTTTTTTATGCAGTGCTTTGTTTTCCCAGACAAATGAATATCAGAACATCGACGAGACTTTTATCGCGGATTTTGTCAAGAAGACATGGACGACAAACGAGGGGCTTCCGGGTGTCACGATTACGGACTTGCTTCAGGACAACAAGGGCTACATCTGGATTGGAACCTATGACGGCCTTGTACGTTTTGACGGTGTTGAATTTACCAATTACAACCGTTCTGTTGATGAGAAATATGACTTTGCCTCCGCACGCTCAATAATCCAGGATTCAAGCGGAAACCTCTGGGTCGGACACAATGACGAGGGTGTCACGAAAATCTCGCCTCATGGAGAAATCAAAAAATTCACGATGGAAACCGGGCTTCCCAACAATAAGGTCAATGCTTTATGCGAGGATAAATTTCAGAATATATGGATTGGAACATCTTCTGGAATCTGCTGCATAACCCCTGATGATATGATATTCAAGCCGAATGTGGATGCTGATCTGGATCTGGAAACAATAACTGTCCAAGATTTTTTTTGTGACAGCATAGGACGTGTCTGGATTGCAACCGGTACTAAGGACAATTTCTATGTTTATCAGAATAATAAAGTCTCGCGTTACACTGGAATTGAAAAAATTGAATCTCCTATGGTTCAGCTTGTAAGGCAGGATAACGAAGGTTCAATCTGGTTTTGCGGAGAACCTCATTTTGCCCTAAGGCTCAAGAACGGACAGGAAACTCTGTTCGACATGTCTCCAGATGGTTTCAACCCGCTTGCTATAAATTCAATGGTTCAGGATTCAAGTGGAAATTACTGGTTTGGTTCAGATGCGGGTATCATGGTCATGCATGGAGGAAGCCGTTCCTATTACAATACTTCAAACGGACTGACGGAAAACGGAATCTCAAGGCTTATGGAGGATCGTGAGGGGAATATCTGGATAGGCCTTAACCGTGGCGGCATACAGAAACTCAGCAAGGGAAAATTTCAGACTGTAAAAATGGCTGTCAGCGTAAACAGTATATGCGAGGATAAGGCTCGTGGCGTTGCATGGCTCGGCTGCGATGACGGTCTTTACTGTTTCAAGGACAATAAGTTCATTGAAAATGATATAACGGCTTCAAACAAGGGAATCCGTGTGCGGCATGTAGGTCTTACAAAGGATGGGGAGCTGCTTATTTCCGCTTATTCCGATACTGCTCAGAAAATCGTTTATCCTGACGGAACAATTAAAAGCTGGAGCAAAAAAGAAGGGTTTGCAAGCAATAGGGGACGTGTTGCCATAAAGATTGCAAATGGCGATATCTATGTCGGAACTCCGGAAGGTCTTTGCATAATACATGCGGACGGTCAAATGTCTACCCTGACTCGAGATGACGGTTTTTCCAATCACTACATAATGTGGCTTTTTGAGGACAAGGAAGGTCAGGTCTGGACTGGAACGAATGGCGGCGGTGTTTTCGTGCTGAAGGATGAGAAAATCATCAGGAGCTATTCCACGGACGATGGCCTTGCAGGTAACGTAATCTTTAAGATTCTGGATTATGACGATGCCATCTGGATTGCAACAGGTACGGGGCTTTCAAAATACATCAGTGAAACGAACAGCTTTGTCAATTTCAATTCTAAAAACGGACTAGGTACGGACAGTGTATTCCAGATGATTTGTGATGATACAGGAACCGTTTGGATGACAAGCAATAACGGTGTTTTTTCGGCTTCATACTCGGAGATGGAAGAGGTTGTAAGTGGCGAGCGTCAAAAGATTTCGGTCCGCTATTACGGTGCATCAGACGGTTTGATTACGGCGGGTGTTACATCAACTTCACTTTCAGAAATGGATTCAAAAGGCAGGGTCTGGTTTACGCTTACCGACGGCTTTTCAATTTACGATGCCCAAAAAGGGACGATGAACAAGAATGCCCCTAAGATTGAAATTCAGGATTTTACGGTTGATAATGTTACAAATGATTATTATGGAGATACGATAGTTCTTGAACCTTCCGCAAAACGTCTTAGCATCAAGTATACGGGTCTGAGCTTTATTTCTTCAGACAGCATGAGGTTCCGCTATAAACTTGAAGGATTTGATGAGGATTATTCTGAATGGACAAGTGCAAGAAGCGTCTCATACACTAACCTTAAGCCGGGTACATATCACTTTACGCTGATTTCCCAGAACAGTGACGGTATACAGAGCGAGCCGAGTGAGCCTGTCATAATAGTAAAGAAGCCGTACATCTGGCAGCAGACATGGTTCTGGGCTGCTATTATCGCACTCATTGTTGCCATCATCACATACAAGATTATTTCGATGCGCCGGTATCAGATTGTGCTGGAGAAAAGAGTTGACCAGCGTACCCGTGAGTTGAAGATTGCAAATGAAAAGGCGGAATATCTACTTCTGAACATTTTGCCAAAAGAGGTTGCGGCAGAACTGACCGAGCATCCTGACAGGACAATCGCTAAGAAATTCCCCAATGTTACGGTTCTTTTCACGGACATCGTAGGCTTTACAAAAATGAGCGGAGGAATGACGGCAGAGGAAGTTGTCACAATGCTGAACAAGATGATTTCCCTTTTTGATGAGCGTGCCAAACGTGAGGGTATCGAGAAAATCAAGACAATCGGGGATGCGTACATGGCGGCAGTGGGCTTAAAGGAAGAAGCGGACAGAACTGATGCGGCAAGAATGATACGTTTTGCACAGGGTCTTATAGAGGATGTCTTAAACTATAACGAAAGCTCTGACGTTAAAATCCAGATCCGTCTTGGAATAAACACAGGCGAACTTGTTGCGGGTGTTATCGGTAAGTCAAAGTTCATCTACGACATCTGGGGTGATACAGTAAACGTTGCAAGCCGAATGGAAAGCACAGGACAGCCGATTAAGATTCACGTAAGCGAACAGACATGGCAACAGACAAATAGTGATTTTGCCTACAGCGACAGTGTTGAAATAGAGGTAAAGGGCAAGGGGCAGATGAAAACATATTTCCTGTAATCAACTTTCCATTTATCTTGACAATTATAGAAAAGGTGGTATAGTTTAAATAGCATGAATAATAGAGATCTGATATACCCCCCCCATGTATATTTCGAGGTGTCCGGGCATTCAGCAGTATTTTAAAAATCTCTCTTCTGTTTGCATTTTCGGCTTGCACTACAACAGGCCGTTCCATGCAGCAGCATATCTCTGACCTAGAAAAATTTTCATCTGACAAATATATTTCCGCTGAGGGTTCAGGCTCTTCGATTCAGGAGGCTCAGGATTCTGCACTTGCACAGATTTCACTTTATTTTGACACAAGTGTCCAGGTTAGCCGCTCTCTGGTTGCTGAATATAAGGAAATAGAGGTAAATGGATTTTACCGTTCAATTGAAAACCGGGACATTCACGAGAAAGCGGATATAAAATCCGAGGCACAGTTTTATTGCGTTCAGTTTACACCGGCTGCCAAATCTGGAAAAGAGTATTACACGGTCGCTTACATTGACAGGGACAAAGCGTATAAAACATTCAGGGAAAACATCAGCATAAACACAAGCGTACTGGAAAACCTCTTGCCTATTGCACAGAATTCAAAGAATCCTTTTTATTCAATTCCGGCATGTAAAAGAGGAAAAACAATTGCCGATGTTACGCTCACTCTTATAAAGAACATAAAAACGATTTCACCAGATGCAAGTGAGGATTTCTCTGAGTCTAAAAAACTTGTTTCACTTATGCAGGCCGCGTATCAGAAGTGCAGGGACAATGCGGATGTATCAATACATGTCACCGGAGATTGGAATAATGTGGTGCGGAATACTCTTTCACAATTGATGGAGGATAGCGGTTTCACAGTGAGTCATACAGATAATGGCTGTTCCTTGAATGCAGAGATAAATGCAAACAGGGAAAAAAATGCGGCAGGAATATTTCTTAGCCCTTCCATACTTGTGCAGGCAAAAACTTCGGACGGGAAAACCGTGTTCTCTTATACAAAAAAATTTGACAGGGAAGGTGCACCGGAAAATCATGAGGATGTTGCTTGGCGGAAGTCATTTGCAAAAATTGAAGCTGATTTGATGGAATCGTTTTCTCAGAAACTGAATTGAAAATAAAGGACTGTATCGTTAAGGAACAGTTCTTAAAATATGGAGGATTATATGAAAATTTTAAGGAACATTGTGTTCGTGTCATTGGCGGCTTCGGCATTAAGTCTTATGTCATGTGCAACTACTTCAGGAAAGACTGGGCCCAAACCGGTTGAGAAAAAAGCAAAGCATGTTGAGCGTGAGTTAATTGACTGGAAGGGTGCTGCTATCGGACAGGAAATTCCAGTATGGGTTTCTGATGCAGTTGATGGAAATTATGATTCTTTGGGCAACAGGCCTGAACTTAAGGACAAAGTGATTTTCCTTGCAGAGAACCGTGGAAAGAATCTTAACATACTAAAGTCATGGACAAATAACTTTGATATTCAGGGTGGATTTGGCCGTGCAGTAAGCAATTATGTTGTCGCTGCATTTGGTGGTGCTCAGCAGGGCAGTATTGATGATGCAGAGTCGCAGTCTTATCTTGAGGATCTTGTAGGAACATTTACAAAGACAAAAATAACCGGTCTTGTAAAGAAGCTTGATTACTGGGTAGAGGAACGTGTTGTAGATAATGATGCAAAGACCACAGAAGATTATTTCCAGTATTTTGTAGTTTATGCAATGGATGAGGATGATTTCAGGACTCAGATGAACAAGGCATTGGGGAAAGTAGATGCCAAGACAGAAAAGCAAAAGGAAATAAAGCGCAAGGCAGAGGATGTTCTTATGAGTGCAATCATCTTTGAGCACATGGAAGAAGACAAATAGATTAAAAGATTTGTCATGGGATGACTAAAAAGTATATGTCATTGCCGGGCACGACCCGGCAATCTATTTAAAGTATGCAATGATGGAGGAATAACATGTTGAAATTATTTAACCGAAGCAGAATAGTGCTGAAAACCTGTTTTATGCTGATGCTGATTTTTGTAAATGCAAGTGTCTTTGCTCAAACACATAAAACGGAGGATCTTGTCAAAGCTATTCCTTCATCAATAAAAGAGATTAAGACTTTCTTCAATACGAAAGAATTCAAAAAGTATAAACCCACTGTGGCTGTTGTGGTAAGCAATACCGAGACAGAAGAGATGGGAGAATACCTTGTAGAACAATTTGAAATTGAACTTAAGAAAATAAAAAATATTCAGCTTCTTGCACGCAGTAAAACCGCACAGGCCGCACGTAAGGCAGAGATAGACTATCAGTATTCGGGTTTTGTAAGTGATGCTGATATGGTGGCCCTTGGTCAGGAACAGGGAGCAAAATATATTGTCAGTGTAAGTTTTGAACTGATTGACAATACAAAACAGCTTATTGTAAGCACAATTGATGTTGCAACGGGAAATTATGTTGCCGGTCCTGAAAAACATTACATTGCAGATTCAAAGCTTGTTGCCGAAAAACTAAAGAACACGAAGGAACTTGTGACGCTTCCTGATTATCTTGCGGAAATAGATAAATGGAAAACACAAAAAAGAAAGCTTGAGCAGCAGCGTGATGAGGAAATACTGAACAGTCAGGGTGAAATCCGAAGTGAATATGAAGATAAAATTGCTGAGGCTAACCAGAAAAAATATAATCCCTGGGAAGATGATGCGTTTAGGGAAAAAGACAGAAAAGAGAGAATAAAATATCTTGAGAATGAGCGTGATAAAAAACTTGCAGATATACAAAAAACCGTAACGGAAAAATATGCCGCGGGTATAAAAAACTGCGAGAACAAAAAAGAGAATGTTATAGAGGCCATGCTCCACAAAGAGTTTAAGCTTGTCGGCCAGGAGCAGATATTTGTTACGATAGGTGACTTTGAACGGAATGATCATTACTTTCCGATTACATTCAATTCACAGGATGCAAATGTACCTTTCATAGAGTCATATAAAATCACTGTAAAGGCAAATGACGAGCTGGATTATAAACGTATTCAGGAGCCTAAGGAAAAAAATGAAATCGTAGGACAGCTTGTCTTTAAGCTAGAGCGTATTACAGGAACTGATGAATTCCATGTGCGTGTCACAAAAGTCTCAGTTACAAGAAAAACAACAGGAGCAGAACTGTTTTCAGCCAGCCCAATGAAACGCGTAAACAGAGTGCCTGTAAAATACGATGCAAAATCTACGGTAGCTGAGAATGATTCTGAGACAGAAGTTTATTCAACAGAAAATAAAACAGATTCTGACAATAAGAAGAAAACATCCGATGCAAAACCAAAGGCAGACAGTGTATTACAGGCCGCGTCAAGTTTCTATTATGGAGAGGAAGAAGACAGGTATGTTTTAGAAGCGGATGATTATGGTTTCCGTAAAATTTATACTGACGGAATTGAAATTGACGGAAAGAGATTCGATTACACGGGAGAAGTTCTGGTAAAAAGCAATCAACTGGATTATGGTGATATAATCTTTGGGAAATACGAGATGACTCAGGAACTTTACGAGTATGTTATGGGAAATAATCCAAGCGAATATAAGAACAGTTATAAAGTATCAAACTGGAGTGGAGAGAGAACAACAAGTTCGTACGAAACATACTATACCCGCTATTACAATGGGGAAAGATGTGATTATGAATACAATGGTGAGTTACATAAGGAAATGCCCAAAAACATGCCGGTAGAAAATATAACTTGGTATGAGGCGGTTGCATTTTGCAATGAGCTTACAAGACTAGTTCAGGGTGATACAGCGGATTTTGTCTATTACAGTAATAGGGAAATGACCATTCCATATACACAGGCGGATGCACAGTCGAAGAAAATCGTTTACACAGATAAATATGCGCTTGGTTGGAGGCTTCCTACTCCAGATGAATGGGATGTTGCGGCAGGAAGAAAGTATCAGACAATTCAAAAAGGAGAGAAGACATATTATTTCCCAACGAATTTTTCTGGTGGATCAGAAATTGGAAATCTTGCATGGTATTCGGAAAACAGTATTAGCAATGAATATGACATGAATTATAAGAAAATAGCAAAGCATCAGGAAGTAGGGCAGAAGGCTGCAAATGAAAACGGTCTTTATGACATGACAGGCAACGTATGGGAATGGTGTTGGAGCGACTGTTCAAAATACTCATGGGTTTGGTGCGAGTACGACGTGTATATCAAAGGTGGTTGTTTTTATAATGATGCAAGACAGTGTAACCTTTCTAGAATGGTAAGGCAAAATCCTGACAGAAAAGATAAGGGTGTTGGATTTAGAATCTGCAGGTATAACTCTCTGTATTGATGAAAAAGCTCTTTCTGCTTTTTATATTTTCATTATTCATCTCTGCCTTTGCTGATACGGGCTCAAATGACAAGGGACTAAAGTCTTTTGCACAGGCCAATCCAGATGCATATAAAGATGCCGTAAAGCTTTCGCTTGAAATCAGATTCGTCATGCAGAAGATGGGATATCAGAACTGTGATTTTGCTCTTGCAGTAGTTTTCCCGGAGTTGATGCGCTACTCGGCATTCAGGGATGAGATGGAGACTTTTGCAAATGAAATACTCTATTCAACAAGCCTTGATGCGGAAGGTTGCTCAATTGGTTTTTTCCAGATAAAACCGATATTTGCAGAAAGCGTGGAAATTCAAATTGCCAAGAATCCTGCCCTAAAACAAAAGTATGCCATAATCGATTACAACGGCGATATCTCCAATATTATGACACGTCAAATGCGGATAATGCGGCTTACGACACCTGAGACAGAGATAGCCTATCTGTTTGCATTCATCGACATTTGCATGGATTATTATTCGCTTGAACCCGAAACCCCGGAAGACAATCTTAAGATTATAGCGGCCGCATATAATTCAGGGTATTTTTACAAAAGGGAAACACTGGAAAAGATTTCCTCTGTTGATTCCTATCCCTACGGAAGCAGAAACACTCCATCATGGAATTACGTGCAGATATCATCAGATTATTATAGGATTCTTAGAAAAAAATAATTTGGTCATGCTTTTATATTTTTTCTTTTCAGCCTAAATCAGGTTTTCTTCATTTCGATGTGAATATAAAATTCTTCGGATTTCCATCACTTTATCAATCACAACATACCATACCGTGTAGTTACCAACATTTATTCTTCTATAAGGATATGGACGTTTTTTCTTAGATTGCCATATTGCAAATGATTCTGGCGATTCAAGTCTTTCAAGTATGGCGTTTTCTATTTTTGATAGAGTGTTTTTTGCGGCTATGGGATTTTGCAGGTTGTTTTGTATATAATCGATTATTTCTGCCAAATCCTGTTTTGCAATGGGAAGATAACTTAATGTGTATTTGCTCATTACTATGCCTTTATTCTAGCACGAATATTTGAAAAAACATCGTCATGTGTGAGTCTTTCATCAGTAGATGCGGCCTGAAAATCAGCTTCATCAAGGCGGGCTTCTATATTGTTAGTAAGACTTTCATACAAATCCAGACTCATCACAACCATGGAACCGTAACCATTTTTTGTGAGGAAAACAGGACTTCTATTTTTTGACACGATATTTTCTATTTCAGCAAACTTATTCCGCAAATCAGAAACAGGTCTAATTTGAAGCATAATAACCTCCATATCATTATAATATCATAATATTGCCATTTTCTCAAGTTATTAACGTGATTTCGATGAATAGTTACTTGTTTTTTTAGTGGGGATATCATCCAAAAATTTAATATTCAGTTAATACTTCTCGATTTTTCAGATAATGGATTTCTCATATACTGGCGGCATGAATGAGAAACTTCTTGAACTGAAAAACATTACAAAGGTCTACGGCAGACAGCACGCCCTGAGCAATGTGTCTTTTTCAATGGAAAAGGGACGCATCTACGGATTTGTCGGAGAAAACGGTGCGGGGAAAACTACAGCCATGCGGATAATCACCGGGCTTTCAAATCCCACGTCCGGTACTGTGGAACTTTTTGGTTCATCAGATAAAAAATCAATTGCACAAAACAGAAAGAAACTTGGCTGCATGATAGAAGGTCCTGTATTTGAACCTTCGCTTGATGCAACGGAGAATCTTCGTCTGTATGCGCTTTTGTATGGCATGAAAGACTTTTCAATTATTCCGTCTCTGCTTGAGCGAACCGGGCTTTCTAATACAGGAAATAAAAAGCTGCGTGATTTTTCCTTGGGCATGAAACAGCGTCTGGGCATTGCGGCTTCCCTAATATCTTCTCCAGAACTTCTTGTTCTTGATGAGCCTGTTAACGGTCTTGATCCTCTGGGCATGATTTCTGTCCGTAAGCTTCTTTTGTCTCTTCAAAAAGACGACGGAATAACAATCATTATTTCAAGCCATATTCTTGCTGAGTTACAGGAACTTGCCACTGACTATATTTTTATCAGCGAAGGAAAAATCCTTTCCTGTGTAAGTGCGGAAAAAGTTCTTGGTGGTGGTATGTCTCTTGAAGATTATTATGTCTCGCTGTTCAACAGACAGATACAGGTGGTTCAGAATGACTAGGCTTTTCTTGTGGAAATCACGTCGTGTTTTACGCAGCATTCCTTTTTATATAATTGAAATTATCAGTCTTGTCGTTGCATTTGGGTTCTTGCCATCAAGTTTAGGTGACGGAGCAGAATCAGCAGGAGAATTGGTTTTGAGGACCGCCAATCAGATTGCTTCTATTCTTACTTTGATTGGAGGACTTTATGCGGCAATCAGCATTACACGTGATGTTCAGAACAGGTTTTTATCTGTTGCAATAATGAGCGGTAATTCTTCTTTTTCAATTTTGCTTGTTCAAATGCTAAGCTATTTTGCTGTGATTTTTATCTGTGTGTTTGTTCCTTCAATTTTGATTTTGCTTACTGGCTGTGTGATTTTTGGAGGAGAGGCTTTCGTTTTTAAGGCCATCTTATGGGCTATTGTTTATTCTTTTGTCTGTGCGTCTGCATTCACTATCGTGGTTCCGTTCTGCTTTGTCATAAAAACAGAGGGTGCTTCCTGCATCATAAACTTAATCGTGCTTATCGGTATCTGGAGTTTGATTGAACAGCTGATTTCTGAGTGTGGTGAAAAAGTACTTTCGATAATGCCGCTTCACTTGTTTCCTTTCATGTCGCTGTTTACCCTGTGTGGAGTAGAATTTGGTGGTGAAGGTTTCTGGTTACAGACAGGAATTGCATTCCCTGGAGCTGTAATTTTCATGGTGATTGTCTTTTCAATGACATTTGTAATCTTTAAAAGGCAGGAGAAGAAATAATGAAAAAGGTTTTTTGTTCAGCTATATTATTTTTCTGTGTCCTCACAATCTTTGCACAAATTCCTCTAAATCATGAATCGCTGTCTTCGAGTGTTTCCGCTTATGTGAAAGAGCGTGAGGCAGGTCTTGCTTCTGTTGCGGTCGGAGTTTTTTCTAATGGCGAGACTGTCTATGAAGATTATTTTGGTTATGCCGATATCGATGTAAAGCTCCATGCTGATTTCGAGACTGTCTATGAGTGGGGATCTGTTTCAAAACTATTTGTGTGGGTCAGCGTAATGCAGCTTTATGAACAGGGCAAAATTGATCTGGAAAAGGACATCCGCGAATATATTTCAGATGGAATAATCAAAAAATTTACCTATGATGAAAAAATCACAATGCTTAATCTGATGAATCACACAGCAGGTTTTCAGGAATGTGCATATCAAAATGAAAAGACAACAGAAAGTGATATAAAACCACTGGCACAGACCTTGCGTGAACAGCAGCCGAATCAGGTTTATAAACCGGGAGAATATACTGCTTATTCAAACTGGGGATGTACTCTTGCCGCATATATTGTCCAGATTGTAAGTGGAATGGAATATGCCTCTTATGTTCATAAGAATATTCTGGAGCCACTTGGAATGAAGCATACAGCTGTATCAGCCACACATGCGGATAATCTCTGGGTAAAAGAGAAACGTGAACTTTTGAAAACTTACGTCATCAACTCGGAAGGACGCGAGGATTTTGGAACTAACGTAAGTTATGTTGAAGTATATCCTGCGGGAGCTGTAATAAGTCCTCTTTCTGATATGATGATTTTTGCAAAGGCACTGGCTAATCCATCGTCTGGAATTTTTAAGAAGGTGCAAACACACAAAGAATTTTTGTCACCGACATCGTATTTTGGCAATTCAAATATCCCAAAAAACTGCCATGGAATGTGGACAGCTTTTTATGCAAAAACTTTTATGGGACATGATGGAAACACAAACGGATGTTCAGCATCACTTTTATTTAATCCCGACTCACAGGATGGAATTGTAATTATGGTAAACGAATGTGGAGAGACTGCATTTTGTTACGGCCTCCCTGAGCTTGTTTTTGGAAGTGCGGATTTGTCGGCATACACAGGAACAAATGAGCTGTCAGAAAACGACGTCAGCCCTGATATAAGCGGAATCTACATGATGAGCCGTTCGTTTATAAAAGGCTTTTTGAAAATCTCAGACTACACATTCATTTTCCCGGTTTTCAAGACAGATGATCCGAATGTTTTTAAAGTAGGTTTCACAGGAAAAATCATTTACAAAGGAAATAACTGCTTCATTCACGACAACGGAAACGGCATGACAACACTTTTGTATCTTAGTAAAAACGCTAAGGGACAGAATGTTCTTGAAATGATGAGTCAGGATAATATCCACAATCCGTTCTATTTCCTGGTTGTGGCCTTTGTCATCGGAATGTTCATTCTTTCTGTTGTCTGTGTAGTCATCCTGATTGTGAAGGGGATAAAGATAATTGTCAGAAGTAGAAGAGATTATCTGGTCAAGCCGGATAATGACAGAAAATTGTCAATGCCGAATAATGCTGAATTGTCATTGTCGGACTTGATCCGACAATCCTTCCATTCAACTCTATCATTAATTATTCTCCCTGTAATAGCTGTAATCACACTTTGCTTTTTGTCCGCATCAATATTACACAAACCGTTGGCAATAGTTTCCGCAACTTTGGCAGGAGTTATTTGTTTATTTTCTATGGTGAATGGTGTATACTTATTGTTGAAGAAAAAATGGTTCAGTGTGATTGTAAGTTTTTACGCTGCGGCATTTATTTTGTTCTTTCAATTCTATAACTTTTGGAGCGTGTGATGGCTACGATTCTTATTGCGGATGATGAAAAGGAAATTGTTTCTCTCCTAAAATTTTATCTTGAACCTGAGGGCTACACTGTACTTGAAGCATATAATGGAAAAGATGCTGCACGTATTTTTGAAAATGAAAAGATCGACCTTTTTATCGTTGATATAATGATGCCGCAGATGAACGGTTATGAAGTGATAAAGCTTGTCCGCAGTAAGAACGATGGAAAAAACAATATTCCTGTTCTGGTTATATCAGCAAAGACCCTTGTGTCCGACAGAATCCTGGGGCTTGAGATTGGTGCGGATGATTACATTACAAAGCCATTTGAACCGCTTGAGGTTGTCGCAAAAGTCAAGGCACACTTACGAAGAATGGAAAGCATTCAAAACTCAAAGGGCAAAACTGAGCACACAGAAAAACAAGATGATGAATCAGATGTCATAAAGGCAGGAAAACTTGTTCTTAATAAAAACCAGGGTACGGTGTCTGATGGTAAGAATAATTTTGATCTGACAAAAGTGGAGCTTGCAGTTCTTGAGTTATTCATGGAGCAGCCTAAGCGTATTTTTACAATGGAACAGATTTATGAGCGCGGCTGGGGGGAGGACCTTGTGGTTGATGACAATACAATCCGTGTTACACTGAGCCACTTGAGGGAAAAAATCGGGGAAGCAAAAATCACGAACATCAGGGGACTTGGATATCGTCTTGAGTGCGAGGAGTAATTGCATGAAGAAGTTGCGTAAGAAAATTGTCTGGTATTTTATAATCTGCTCATTTCTCCTGCAGTGTGTCCTTTCTGCAATAGACAGCACAGTCGGAACCATGGTTGAATCACATGTAACAGAAGAAGCTGTGGAAGGAATTTCTGTCGGAAGTTTTTCTGTTCTTTTTATATTATTCATTGGTCTTCAGGTTTTCTTTTTTATTGTAGCGGCATTTATATTTTATAAATTGGTCAAGAAGGCAGTGAAAAAAGAATCGGATGCACGCATGGAAGAGCAGAGGCTTATGTATGCAAGTCTTGCACATGACTTAAAGACACCCCTTACAAGTGTCATAGGTTTTTCTTCATCTTTGCTGGATGGGAAAATACCTGAGGAAAAAAAAGAAGATGTAATTCACACGATTCATGACAAGGCGGTTCAGATGAACGGTCTACTGGAATCCATGCTGTCGTATTCAAAATTGAATTCGGAGAGTTATCAGCTTAAGAAAGAGAGAATTGATTTTTGTAAATTCGTGCGTAATCTTGCGGCGGGCGTGTATAATGATTTTGAGTCACACAACATTACCGTGGACATAGATATTCCTGATTCTCCGTTTTATATCATGGCAGATGTGATGGAGCTTTCTCGTGCGGTAGGAAATCTTCTTGCAAATGTGTGGATTCATAATCCAGAAGGAACTCTTGTGCTTATAAAAGTGTCGGAGTCAAAAAAATATGTAAGCATGTGCATTGCAGATACAGGAAACAAAATCGATCCCAAAAAAGCGGAGAGTCTTTTCAGTCCCTTTGTCTCAGGAAACGAGGCACGTACATCTGGAAAAAGTTCAGGGCTTGGGCTTGCAATCTCAAAAGCTGCGGTTGAACGTCACGGCGGAAAACTGTACATAGATTTTAACATGGAAAAATTTACAAAGGCATTTATTGTGGAGGTACCAAAATGCAAAGAAAAATGATTAGGAAGATTTTAATACTTACAGCTGTTTTAATGCTTGGGGCAGTGAATGCTCACGCAAAACAGAAAGCGAAAACAGTTCCACCGTCTGCAGGTGTTACGGATGCTGATGTCATTGCACTTTCGGATAATCTTCCTGCAATTTCGGAGGAGCTTAATTCTTATAATGGAATTGAGGAGGACATGGGCTTTGATGAAATCGAGGAGATTATTGGAAAGGCGGAGATGAAAAAAGTCCTTAATAAACATGGAATCACTGGTTCTGATCCAAAGAAAAAAGTGGACATGATTATTCTTTGCTATGCCAAATTCAAGGTTGAAAAAGAACTTGCAGATGCACCGTTTTTCCTCCGCTCTGGTATCCGCAAAAAATTGGAGAATGAATTTAATGCGAACATAAATCCTGATGACGAGAAAGTTGTCCGAAGACATTCAGATTATCTTGACGAAAAGCTCTGTGACTTCCTTGGTTTTGATGAGGAGGATTAAAAATGAAACGCTTTCATTCAGCATCTTTGTTTATTCTTGCGACATTTTCGGTGCTGTTGTTTGTCTCCTGCGTATCAACTCCAATTGAAACTGTTCCAGATGTAGAGTCTTACAGCATTCTCTCTGAAAAAGAAGCAGCTGCAAAGATGGACTTTATAGGATTCAAGTCTAACATCAATCTTCTTTCCGTCATGTCGTCTGCTTCAACAAAAGACTCTTTCTTTGTAAATTTGCTTGGTGGAGAAGTAAAGGGAAATCCGATGTATGTCTCGGGTTACGAATACTGGCGTGACTTGCGTGATTCAGTTCCGATGAAGCGTCTGCCATATAAGCTTAAAGATGCCGGAATTGCAACTGATGAAAGTGACCTGTATTTCGGAGATTTTACACCACAGGATCTGGCTGTTTACAATGGAAAGAACAGATACGTTACCTTTGTAGATGTCCTTGAGACAAATCTTTCGTGGAGTGATACGTCTTCATTTCAGAAAACCTGTCTTTCTACAGGAGCAGTAACGGCTATCGGTGGTATTGTAGGATGTGCAATAATATTTGATGATGAATTTAGTTTCAATAACATGTCTGGTGGTGAGATAGCCGGTTTCTCATTAAGTGCGGCAGGTCTTGTTCTTGGAACAATCGCCATGATTCCATCGTTATTTACACCGACCACAGAATTTTATGCACGTGGGAAATATGCAATATGTGTTTATGACACTGTTCAGAAAAAGCTGATTAAACGCAAAATAGTCAATTTCGAGCAGGAAGATGAATTTGAAGGTTCATTTGAAAGCGACAGCACAGACAAGGAAATTGTCTACAGATATTACGGACAGTGCCTTGCCAACCTTCTTTTAAAGGAATATGCGAAAGTCAGAGATGAGATAGAAAACCTGTATTAAGCATAAAAGACAGTTGATGAATAAACTCCTTGATTTTCTGTTTTTTAGTGGTATAATTTAAGAAAATACAGGAGGATCCTATGGGATTGTTTGATAAGAAATTTTGTGATTTCTGTGGTGAAAAAATCGGGCTTCTGGGAAACAGGAAACTGGAAGACGGTAATATGTGCAAGAACTGTGCGTCAAAGCTTTCTCCCTGGTTCAGCGAGAGAAGACACAGCACAAAGGCAGACATTCAGGCTCAGCTTGAATATCGTGAAGCCAACAAAGCAAAGGTGGCATCATTCAATGCAACAAAAACAATCGGCAACAGGACAAAGCTTCTGATTGACGAGGCGGCCTGTCAGTTCATGGTGACAAGTGCATCAGACTATAGAAGTGCAAATCCTGATGTTCTGGATTTTTCTCAGGCACAGGGATGCGAGCTGGACATCAAGGAAGACAAGGATGAGATTAAGCAGGAGAATTCCGACGGAACTTCTGTAAGCTACAATCCTCCGCGTTATGAGTATTCATATTCATTCAGGGTGACAATAAAGGTTTCAAGCCCGTACTTTGATGACATGAGTTTTGACCTTTCCGACGGCTACATCACAACAGGTGAATCTCCCATGACTCCGACCGTGCAGGACACCGGCTGGACCGTACACAAGAGTGATTCAGGCTACGAGACCGACAAGTATTACGAGTGCGTGAAAATCGGAAATGAGATCAAGGAAGCAATTGAACGCATGAAGAGTGCAGGTCCGGCAGAAGTCAACAACGCCCCGGCTCCACAGGCAGATGCTCCAAAAGAAGAGAAGACATGCCCGAGCTGTGGTGCAAAGACTTTCCCCGATGCCAACGGCTGCTGTGAATATTGCGGCTCCAAGGTCTGATTAAGAAATGAAAGCCATTGTCATTGCCGGACTAGGTCCGGCAATCTGTTGTTGTTTGAATTGCAAACAAAGAGATTATCGGGTCAACTTGCAGCGTAGCTCACACGAGACTTCATTGTGAAAACCAGCAGACCCGATAATTCTGCCACGAACTTACATCTCCTCGGGCTGAGGATAGTTGTAGGAGTAAACGGTCTTTGACTTTATCCTGCCGTCTGGATAATACTCATAGCTCATGTATTTTATGTACGCATACCCCTTTTCGACGCAGAGGTCCCCATGCTCGTTGTATTTGTAAAGTATAGGTTCTCCGACACCGTTTGTCCTGATATTACCCCATTTGTCTATCTGTACATACTCCACTGATGTTTTTATAAGTCTGTCTTCTTTATCATAGGAATAAAGATGTAATGTTCCGTGAGAATTGTTCGTATATAAAGTGCGGAAAAGAAGTCCGTCATAATACTCGTTAAGGTTTTGCTTCGTATCTGTGCTGCTCTTGTTGATTCTGCCTGTCACTTTTCCAGAATCATTTTGCTTTGCCTCAACAATCTCGTTTCCTTTTTCATCGTATTCATGTTTTTCAAGGACTGTAAAAAGATTCTGTCTGCTTATCTCGTTATATTCGTCATCAATGATTTTGTTTATTTCTGCAATTTCCTTTTCTGATATTCTGATTGTATCCTTGGGGTTATATTGCTTCCGTGCAAAGACGCTTTTCAAATCGATTTCAATTCCCTCTGGCAGAATCACGTCATCATAGACAAAATCCATCGATTTTCCCTTAAGACGGTAGCACAGGTTTTTGACAGGAATTCCATTGCGATACCGACTGTCGGGCGAGTATAATGTGCAGTCATCAAAACACAGTAGAACTTCAGCAGGAGAAAGGTTCCCATCCTTGCCTTTTTCTTGGTTTACTTTGATGGAATATTTTTCGCTGACTAGGGTCCATCCGCTTTCAAGTGTAGTGCTGCGTGTACCCTCATTCTCCTTTACGATTAATTCCTTTACAAGACCGTCAAAGCCAACGTAGAGTTTTTCCACATAGCTCTTCGAATTGAAAAATCCCTGAATGTCAATTAAATTTGTCCATGCGAGTGTTCCGGAAATAACCAGTCCGTCCTTTGTAAATTCCGCTGTATTTTCAAAAATATTTCCCAGGTCAAAGAAACGTGGCTGCCCGATGCTGTAAAATAAAAGGCTTCCATCCTGATTTATCTGGCTTGATCTGTTCCAGGAACTTTCTTCAAGGCAGCAGTTCTTTGGAAAATGTAATTCGGTTTCTACCACAAAAAGTTTGCCGTTTTCAATTTTATATGGATTACCCGCTATGTATTCCGTTTGATCAAATTTGATTTTCATCTTGCTGGGATGTTCACTGTCATGTCCGCTCCATACATTTCCATCAGCGTCAACATTCACTTTGAATCTTCCGATATAATCCTTTTGATTCGGAAATTTTGTCTTGAACGAAAGCCTCAGGCCCCATTCATTATCAAAGGTGTAAGCGTATACGACATCTTCATCGTCCAGGATTTTTATGCGGTCATTGCAGTCAAAAAGCTTAATCGTTGGAATCTCAAATAATTCTTTAGAGCTTGAGTAGTTTCTTCCGAGTTTGATTTTTACATCTCCCAGTTTTTTGGAGTTGTTTCCAAAGTAGATCACGGCATTTTTGAGTGTGAGTTGGTATGATTCCATGAGCAGGGAATCCGCGGTAAAGGGGAAGTCGCAGATTGTAAAGCGTGCA
>JAGADS010000161.1 GCA_017613485.1 Treponema sp. | reverse complement strand
TTTTATAGAATAATTATTCAGTTTTATCATCTTTATCATCTTTGTTATTTTGCGTTGAACGGAACTCTTCCTCCCAATCTGAGTGAATTTGTGCAGGAAAAGGTATATCATCCGACTTACTGACAAAAGCCCTCATTGATTTTGCTGATTTGTAAAGCAGGATAAATTCCCAGATGGCAAGGACTATGGAGGCGATTACGGCGAAGACTAAAAGCAAACCGGCCAGACCAGAGATGAGCGGAACAAATGCCAGTACAGCACATCCGAATATTATGGCAATAACGCAGATATATCCTTTGCGGTAAGATCTCCAGGAATCCTTAAGGGCTAAATCAACTTGTGTATAAATCTCGATCATTATACTGGAGAATTTCAACAGATAAAGAAAATCTAATACTGCATTCACAAGTGATAAGACTTTTGAGCCGTCGTCGCTGATAGCCTTTAGGAAAGATACTATTGCATAGAATATATATAATACACCTGCAATATTAAAACCATCATGATATTTTGCAAGCTTGATCAATACAACCGAAAATGCCAAATTCAATACCAATACCACGATTCCAAGAACAAGCTCAATGTAAAAATCACTGGTAAACGGATTTGCTGTGTTTATGACAAAGGCAATCATTGTGAGTCCAGCTACAATTACAGTTATAATCTTTAGCTTGAACAGTATGTCGAGCTTTGCCGCAAAATCTAATCCCATGGTCTTTGGGTCAAATTTGGTGTTCTCCTCTTTTTCAATCACTTCATTTTCCATGATATGGCTCCTTTTATAAATATATAATAATCATAATCAAAGGAAGAAAAATAGATTTGATAATCCTATCCGGAATTTGAACGGGGAATAATTGTCGTTATAATAGTTTTTAAGCTCCTCAGGCCCCAGGGGAAACTCATAGATTAGCTTAAAATCAAAGACAATTACTCTTAATGTGGCTTCCACAAAGGCTGTCAAAAGGAATTTCTTATTCTCCGGCATGGCACCCAGTCCACCGCCCAGTCTTAACGAATATCTAGGAAGGTTTCCCAGGTAAGTAGTTGTGCTTCCTGCAGCCAATCGGAAAAATGAATTATCTGATGATTCAGAGCACTCGAGCAAAGTATAAAAACCAGTAAAAAATGATTCAAAAATTTCCCAGAACATTTCCACGCCAACGTCAATTGCTCCTATTTCCGGATAACCAAATGACGGAGCAATAACAGGTACGAGGACAAAATTTTCCAGTTTATCATTTTTTTCATTGCTTGCATCTGAAGCTTGATTATCCTCAGGGACTGGCTCAACTTCCTTTTCCTGAACATGTTCCTGCTCTGGTTCATCTATCTGCATCAAGTCATAAATCGTAAGCTCGGTGGATTCCTGTGCGTAAAGAGTATTTGAAAAAGACGCTAAAAAAACGGCAATGGTCAAAAAGACTGTTATTTTCTTTTTGTTCATACCTTTCTCCTTAAAAAATAGAAACCATGGGGACCAGACTTTAAGCGTTATTTTTTATTTTATCACAGCTTAATCTGTTTTGCAACTTTTTTAAATTTATTGTATTATTGAGATGGAAATCCTAAGGAGTAAAAAATGAAATTTTCCTTTAAGCAGTTTATCGTTCCAAATTTTGGAAAGCGTCTGGCATTCATGCTTCCGGCCGTAATTTTGATGGGTGTGTTTGTTTCAATTCTGGTTGAAATCGGATGGGGAACTGATCCTGCAAGTTTCATGAATCTTAATATTGCCAGTGCATTGGGCTGGGGTCTTGGAAATACAGAGGTCCTGGTTTACGGCCTTATGCTTGTTTTTACGATAATATTCGGTGCTCAGATGATAGGCTTTGGAACACTGGCGAACATGATTTTAATCGGTTATGTCGTTGACCTTTGCCGCTGGATATGGAGGAACATCGGGTTTGCCCAGTTCATCGCGGAAAGCAGTCTTGGCATACGGATTGTGATATTTGCCATAACGATTTTACTCTTTGTGATTGTTGCATCGATTTACATAAATGCCCAGATGGGTGTTGCCCCTTATGATGCAATGCCGCAGATTATCAGCGGATGGATTCCTAAGATTCCGTTTTTTGTCATAAGGATTTTGTTTGATCTTGCAGCAGTTTTGATTGGAGTAATTGCAGGAATGTTGAATCCTCTTGGTGTGCAGGGGTCAGCGGTGGGTTCAATCATAATGTCGCTTTTGCTGGGACCTGTAATAAGCCTAGTCGGAAAACCGCTAAAAAAGATTTTGTAAAATCAGAAAATCTGAGGTACAATAGATACTATGAATTATTATGTTGAATGGCGTCTTCGTGGCGACGGTTACAATAACGGTTATGGGAATGGTCTGACTCTCTCGCAAAGTGAATCCGTGCGGAACATGAAAAAAGTCTCGGAGAATGAAACAGAGACTGTATTTGAGAACAACGGTATTCAGGTTCATGCAATTCATAAAGACAACGGAAAGACAACAGAATGCAGGTCTTTAATCAGGAATAACAGCGGCAAGGATGTTTATGTAGAGCTTCTTTCTAGTTTTGCACTCAGTGGATTAAATGCGGATGTCATTTACAGGGCAACATCGTTCTGGAGTGCGGAAGGAAAACTTTTAGTTCAAAAGCTTACTGATTTGAATATGGAAAAATCCTGGGCAAATCACGGTTTCCGTGTGGAAAAATTCGGGCAGCTGGGATCAATGCCGGTGCGCAAGTGGTTTCCGTTTCTTGTTCTGGAGGATTCAAAGAACGGGAAGTTCCTGGGGATTCAGCTGTATTGTGCATCAAGCTGGCAGATAGAGATATTCAGGAATTCAGATGAGATTTCTGTTCATGGCGGAATTGCAGACAGGGATTTCGGTAACTGGACAAAGAAAATCGCAGCAGGCTCAGAATTTGAGACACCCAAGGCAGTCATAGCAGAGGGCAGTTCTCTTGAGGAAGTCTGTGATGCACTTGTAAAGGCTCAGAATCCGCGTATTGCAAAAGTCGACGAGGATTTACCGGTTATCTTTAATGAATATTGCACGACATGGGGAAATCCTTCAATAGAAAACCTTACAAAAACAGCAGAAAAACTTGAGGGCAGCGGAGTACGGTATCTTGTAATAGACTGCGGATGGTACAAGCCTGATGATGTGGGGAACTGGTTTGATGCGGCAGGTGACTGGATTCCAAGCAAAAAGCTTTTTCCTCAGGGATTAAAATCTGCGGCAGACATGATACGCTCTCACGGTTTTATTCCAGGAATATGGTATGAGCTTGAAAATGTAGGACCTGTTTCCTCTGTATTCAACAAAACTGAATATTTACTGAGTCGAGATGGATTTCCTGTTACGGTTGGAACACGGCGTTTCTGGGATATGCGTCAAAAATGGGTATGGGATTATCTTGAGCAAAAAGTCATTCAGCAGATTAAGGACTGCGGCATTGGATATTTAAAGGTTGATTACAACGAGACAATAGGGCAGGGTGTGGACGGTGCAGAAAGCCCGGGAGAAGGATTACGTCAATGTGTGTGCAAGAGTCAGGATTATTTCAGGCATATTGCAGAGGAGATTCCAGAGCTTGTAATTGAAAACTGTGCCAGCGGTGGTCACAGGCTAGAGCCTTCCATGATGGAGCTTGTAAGTCAGGCAAGTTTTTCTGATGCACATGAGGCAAAGGATATTCCACTTGTTGCGGCAAACCTCCACAGGCTGATTCGTCCCGAGCAGAGTCAGATTTGGGCAGTACTTAGGGCCGATGCGGATATCAATAGAATCAACTTTGTGCTGACATCTGGCTTTTTGGGAAGGCTTTGTCTTTCGGGCGAGATTTTTGATTTGTCTGATGAAAGCTGGAATGCGGCTCTTGAAGCGATAAAGCTTTACGGAAAAGTGTCGCACATCATCAAGAATGGATATACAAAGCTGATTCAGACGAATGTAGAGAATTATCTTGAACCCAAGGGCTATCAGATTGTCCTGCGTGAATATAAGGAAGAGGCATTGCTGATTGTCCACACTTTCGAGGATGGAGCCAATCCGCCTGTTCAGGAAATCCTTTCGGGATATAAGATAACTGAATCCTTTGGAAGCGAATTGGACGGAGATTTCCGGGGCAAAGTATTTTTTCTTAGGAAATAGGGTACTTGGGAAACACTAATAAGCATTAAATGTCATTGCCGGACTCGATCCGGCAATCTTCTAACTTATTGCACAACACTTATTTGCTCAATGACCTGTTCTGGAGGCAGAGTCTTACCCCAGATGAATCCCTGAATATAGTCACAGCCTATGGACTTCAATATGTCCAGCTGCTCTTGGGTTTCAACACCTTCGGATATAACTTTGAAATTCAGGATGTGAGCTATAGAGATAATTGCCTCGACATATTTCTTTGAGGATTCATTCAAAGTCAGCGGGTCGATGAATGCCTTGTCGATTTTCAGGATATTGACCGGGATTTTATTCAGATAGCTCAACGAAGAATATCCAGTTCCAAAGTCGTCAATGGCAACCGTTATTCCCAGGCTCTTGATTCTGTTGATGCACTGCATGGCTTTCTCGGCAGATTCAATCATGATGGACTCGGTGATTTCAAGCTCGATGTTTTTTGCAGGCAATCCGCTCTGTCTGATGACCGACTGAATGTCTTCGATAAAATTGTTTTTCATCAGGTGCTTTACGGAAACATTTACACTCAGGACAAGATCCAGACCAGTTTCTTTTATGTAATTACCCAGGAAATATGCCGCTTTATTGAATACCTGAATGTCAACTCGGTCAATAAGCCCCACTTCCTCTGCAACCGGTATAAAATCATTTGGACTGATGATGTCACCGTTTTCATCCTTGAGTCGGGCCAGTGCCTCAAATCCACGGAGTTTATGTGACATATCATACTGTGGCTGGAGATAGAAGAAAAAGGCATCCTCGTGAAGTGCAACCCGGATTTTTCTTTCCATGTCAAGGAATTTTGCAGTCTTTAAAAGCTCGTTGCTGAATCGCAGGATATTGTTTTCGCCTCTTGAACGCTTGATTTCGTGAAGTGCGGCATCTGCACATGAGTATAAGAGTCCCGGAGTGTCACCGTCCAAAAGATATTCAGCATAACCGTAATTAGCGGTCATAAAATAATCGTAGTCATCAATTGTGATTTTTCGCCTGATCTCGGAATCATAAAGGGTGATAGTATCAATTATATCCTCATCAGTATCATAATCACGGATTAAAAGACAGAATACATCTCCTCCAAGACTTGCAAGAAAATCACTTTTACCGACAGGACTTGTTTCAGACAGTGTTTTAAGCCTTGAGGCTATCTCGGCAATGACCTTATCACCTGTTGCATGTCCCATTGTATCGTTTATGGCCTTGAAATTGTTCAGGTCGATTGAAACAACCACAAAGCGATAGTCCTTCTTAATATAGCTGTTCATCTTTTCGGTACAGGCAAATCGGCTGGGTAGTCCTGTCAATGAATCGGTTAATGTCTGATCCATGAGCTTTTTCTGATATGTTTTTGTCTTTTTGTTTGTCCAGTAAATAATTATTATGGCAACTAAAGTAAAAATACCGTTAAAGACTCCAGGTATTGCAGCCTGACTATGGTGTTTGAATATATTTATAACGATGGGTGGAACTTGAAGTGTAAGAAGGACAAGGGAAGATATAAAACCAACTTTCCCAAAGAAAAATACCATCAGCAATATGCAGATATTGGAGAGGGAAGACAACACTCCTGTAAATGAATTTATTGCAACGCGGGTTCCGCCAATTAAAATCATTTCCTGAGAGCGGCTGATATTTGTTACGAAAATAGATGCAGTAATATAAATTAAAAGCAAGATGAAATATACGTATACAGGTGTAGTTCTCGGTCCTATAATGGATTTTGAAGACTTCTTATGGGGTTCAGGTTTCTTTTGGTATGCATTTTGTTCTGTACTCATGGGAACTCCTTGATACTTCTTTATATTGTATCATACAAATCCCAAAATTTAAACTTTTTTTTATGATGAATCCATGTTTTTTAATCTGAAGGTTTCTTTCACAAGTTTTCATGGTGTTCATGTTTCTCATTGAATAAAAGGTGGTTTTCTTCTATAATTTACCCATGATTCGTATCTATGTAGAAAGAAAGGCCGGCTTTGACAACGAGGCCCGCCGTATTCATGCTGATATCAGCGGTTTTTTGGGAATTGACGGTGTTACTTCTGTTCGTTATCTGAACAGGTACGATGTGGAGAACGTGAACGATGATGTTGCAAAGGCAGCGGCTACACGCATTTTCTCCGAGCCTCAGAGTGACAGTGTGACTTTTGAGGAATTCAAGCTTCCAGACGGAGCCACCCAGATTATATGGGAATATCTTCCGGGGCAGTACGACCAGAGATCGGATTCCGCAGAACAGTGCCTTACCCTTTTGCGTGAGGGAATGAGGAACATTGCCAAAGTCGGTAC
Organism: Treponema sp.; assembly: GCA_017613485.1. The sequence continues at coordinate 2,012 of JAGADS010000161.1, read as the reverse complement.
CGAGCCTCCCCGTGTACGATGTGCAAAAATCGTTGTGCTCCAGGGAAAGGTATCTGGCGCAGACGTAGAGAAAATCCAGCATTATCTTATAAACCCGGTGGACAGCCGCCAGACCGACAGCTCAAAACCAGAGACCCTGAAGATGGAGACCCATGTTCCGGGTGACATAGAGGTTGTAAACGGATTCATCAGCCTGAATGCAGACGATCTTGAGGCATACAGGAAAAAGCTTGGCCTTGCAATGGATTTTGCGGACATCAAGTGGATGCAGGACTATTTTGCCAAAATCAAGCGTGACCCAACAATCACAGAGATACGCGTTCTTGACACATACTGGAGCGACCATTGCCGCCACACCACATTCAACACGATACTCAAGGACATAAAGATTCAGGACGGACCTTATGCAGACCTTTTCCGTTCATCACTGCAGAACTACACCGAAATGCGTACAGATTTGTATGCAGGACGCACAGATAAAAAAGTCACCCTCATGGACATGGCATGTATCGGTGCAAAATATCTTAGGAAACATGGCAAACTGGAAGACCTTGAGGTCAGCGAGGAAAACAATGCCTGTTCAATTTACATAGACGTTCATTACACAACCGATGCAAATGGGAATCCATTGCCACAGGGAAAAGAAGAGACAGAGCGCTGGCTTTTGGAATTCAAGAACGAGACGCACAACCACCCGACAGAAATTGAGCCTTTTGGTGGAGCCGCAACTTGTATCGGTGGTGCAATCCGTGACCCGCTTTCAGCACGCAGCTGGGTATATCAGGCCCTTCGTGTTACAGGTGCCGCAGACCCGACAGTGCCCCTTAGCGCAACATTGCCCGGAAAACTACCGCAGATGAAGCTTACCCGTGAGGCTGCACAGGGATTCAGCTCTTATGGAAACCAGATTGGCCTTACCACAGGTCAGGTTGCAGAAGTATATCATCCTGGATTCCTTGCAAAGAGGATGGAGCTTGGTGCAGTTATTGCTGCTGCCCCGGTTGATCTTGTCTTGCGTGAAACCCCGGAGGCAGGAGACATAATCATTTTGCTTGGTGGTGGAACAGGACGTGACGGTATCGGAGGAGCCACAGGTTCTTCAAAAGTCCATACTGAAAAATCAGTTACCACAGCCGCCGCAGAAGTTCAAAAGGGAAATGCGGTTGAGGAAAGAAAAATACAGAGGCTTTTCCGCAACAAGGATGTGTGTCTTATGATCCGCCGGTGCAATGACTTTGGTGCCGGTGGTGTCAGTGTTGCAGTTGGAGAGCTTGCCCCGGGACTGGACATCAACCTTGATGCAGTTCCAAAAAAATACGAGGGCCTTGACGGAACCGAGCTTGCCATTTCCGAAAGCCAGGAAAGAATGGCTGTTGTCGTAAGAAAAGAAAACGTAGATAAATTCATCGCCGCCGCAAATGCAGAGAACCTTAACGCCGTTGTTGTTGCAACCGTTACCGATACAAACCGCATGGTCATGAAGTGGCGCGGTAAAGTGATTGTTGACATTGACAGGAGCTTTATCGATACAGCAGGAGCTCCACACGAGGCAGTTGCAGAAATTGAGTCTCCAGAGGTCCCGGAGAAATCTCCTCTTGTACGTCCTCTTGAGTCAGTTGAAAAATTACTGGGCAATGAACCTGATTCAAGCACAGTCCACAAGGCATGGATAGAGAACATGAAGGATCTTGCATGTTGCTCTCAGAGAGGTCTGGGTGAGCGCTTTGACGGTTCCATCGGTGCATCATCCGTTCTTATGCCCTATGGTGGAAAATTCCAGTGTACCCCGGAAGCTGGCATGGCGGCACGTATTCCTGTTCTTTCTCCGCGTGAAACATCTACTGTAAGCCTTATGACTTACGGATATGATCCCCGTGTGGCACAGTGGAGTCCGTGGCATGGTGCTCAGGTTGCAGTTCTTTCTTCTCTTGCAAAAATTGTCGCCATGGGTGGAAAGGCAGATTCATGCCGCCTGAGTTTCCAGGAATTCTTTGGCCGTGCAGTAAGCGAAA